>JAURVS010000455.1 GCA_030655355.1 Sphingopyxis sp. | reverse complement strand
TCTCCCGATGGCGTGCCGTTCGGCAGTCGTCGATGGGCAGTGCCCTGTCGGTATGGAACGTAAATTTCTCACCTTCGGCGACGCGCTCCGCTGGTTTCTTCAGGACACCGGATACACGGGCTGACATAAGTTACATCGGCCTTCGCCCGTCGCGATCCGTCGGCCTTCTGCGGGATAGCGAGCACGTCGAACTCTGGGTGGAAGCGTCCATCCGAGGAATCGATGTCAGCTTGCCGCGATCCCTAGCCGAAAGCGGACCGTCCGAAATCCGCCATTTCAGGCATAAATGTTCGATCTTTAAGGTTCAGCTTCCGACCTTTTTGAAAGTCACGGTTGTTGCAGTTTCATTCTCGTAATCGGGGGTGATGTCGCGCGTGCCCTTGCGTACCGTGCCGTCGGGCCACTTGATCTGGAAGACATAGCGGCCGGACAGATTGTTCTTTTCGACGCCCGTCTCGACCTCGTTCCATCTGCATTTGAACCGGTCCCAGGGATCGACCAGTTTGCGGGTGCAGACCTTGAATCCGAAAGCATTGATCAACAAGACCTCGCCTCCTGGCGGCGTCGTCCTGACGATAATCGGCCCGCCTTCGCCCGCGCCGCAGCCGCCTTCGATGATCACTGACGGTAGTTTCGGCGCCAGTCGCATCCGGTTTGCCTCGATTGCCGTGACGAAAGTCTCATCAAACGCTTCGCCGGCGGCTCCGGTCTCGGCAGGCGGCGGTTCATCGTCGCCGGCAATATCCTCGCCGGACGCAATGCGCACCTCGCGGTCGGATAATTTGGCAGCCTCTTCGATGCGCGCACGCTCAAAGGTGGCAAGCGGTTCGGCGTAGACTGCGGCGGGATATCCGAGCATCTCGAATTCGTATCGCAGCCGCGAAATATCGACGGCGATGAAGCCATATCGCGCAAGAAGCATGTCCCCTTCGGGGTTTATCGGCTCGGCGCCGCAGTCGATAATATCGTATCTCTTCCCTTTGCCGTCTTCCCAGTCGAAGACGATCTCGCTCTTCTTGCGGGGCGTCTCGGCAATCTGTCCCTCGGCGGCGATCCGAATGTCGTAATAGCCTTCGGGATACCAGCTTTGCGGACGGACCTTAGCCTCGATCGCCTTGAGCGTTGCGGCGGTGGGCGGCGTCTGCGCGGCCGCCGCCATTGGCAGGCAATAGCTTGCCATCAAAATCGCCAGACTCATACTGCGCATTTACGCCTCCTGCTTCAGTCGCCGCGGTCCGCCGAGCCATCCTGCTACCAGCAGCGCCGCCGCTGACGCCGCAAGAACCCAGAACGCCCCAAGGAATAATTTGACCCGCCCGATCGACGCGGCGGTCCACAACGCTGCGGCGTCGTAGGCCGCATCGGCGATCGCATCGGACGGCAAGTCGGGGCAATCACTTTCATAGACCAGCCTCGCGTCTGCCGTGCAGTCGGTGCCGCGCACGAGCTGCGCGCCATTCTCACCGTCAATCACATAGGCGGAACGCGCCCAGCCATAATTTGCCGCAGCCGCCAGCAGGAGCGCAAGCAGCACGCCCTGCACCCTGCGTTTCGTCCACCATGCTGCTTGTCCGCTCGCCACTACCCCGATCGGTATAGCGACCGCCAGCATCGCCGCCAGCCATCCGGTCGGTGAGTGCGGCGGCGCCAGTCCGCCGATCCAGGCCGCGAGCAACAGCATCGCCAGCACCGCGCCACCGGCGGTCGCGCGCACCAGCGCGTTGCTCCAGCTGAGCCCGGCCGTACCTTGCGGTTTGATTGAACGGTAAGTTCGCGGATCTGCGGCGCCTGACGCCAACTGATCGATCACATCGCCCAACCGCACGATATGATCCTCGACCGGTGGTGCCAGCGCATCGAGCCAATGCGGGACGCTCATAAAATATTCGAGGCTGCGTTCGGGCATTACCTCTTCGATCCGGAAGGGCAAAATCGGCATCCCATGATGCACCGCGCGCTCGACCTCGCGCAATATCTGGGGTGATGCGTTGGCGTGGCTCGAAAAAATCAGGACGAAAACGCGGGCGCTTTTTATCCCATCCACGATCGCCTCGCCCCAGGCTGTGCCGGGAACGATGTCGCGCGGTGCGATCCAGCAACGATGGCCGCGCGCCTCGAGTAGCGCGCATGCCATGTTCGCGATGGTGCGGTCTTTTGACGAATAGCTGATGAAGACCTGCGCGGGCATGGCCGTTCCCCCCGAGGACACCATGCCGCGCTGAATCGAACGGGGCAATGCGCTAGTTTCTCGATGCCCATACGACCTTGCGATCCGCTATTGTGCTGTTGGAGTATCATTCCTCGCGGGCCATACTGATTGGCTTGCCGAGCAGGGTGCGCACGTAGATCCGCTGGGCGAGCACAAGGCAATCGTACCGAAGCGGCGTTCGCGGCCCGAAATCTCGGGTTGACCTAGTTCTGACCTCGGTAATTTGGCCGATGGATCGACGAAGCCGAGAAGTTACCGATGTTGCCCACTATTGAATATTTGCGTGCAGTCTTCAGCACGGCGCCTCCAGTCGTGGCGATTTTTGCGACCGTGGTTATCTTACGGCAATGGGGCACCGAGAAAGAGGTCTTTCATTTGGCGACGCATCGCTTTGGCAGGATCGTAATCTTCTTCGATTGTGGTGAGTTGCGCGCAGGATGCAATCGGACCATGCCGAGCGGCATGTGCGTCGCATGCCTTTATCCACGCAGCCCCACGCGCAGCCTCGCGCTGGTATAGCGACCTTGCCTCGTCGCAGACGGTCTTGGCGTTGTCGGTACAGGCCATTGCGAGCGACAGATAAGCAGCATATTTGGCCGTACCCGCGGTCGACGCGCTTACGTCTCGCGTTTCGAGAATCGACTGCGCCAGGAAGTGACAGCCTTCAGCGTCGATCAACAGATCTTCGTTTTGCAGAAAACAGGCTTTGGCCAGAAATCCCCGGGCCAAGTCGCGATCGCGCTCTGTCCCTACGCCGGTGAGATACATCCAGCCAAGATATTTACAGGCGTAGGGGCCTTGCCCAGAATCATCACCATTACAGACGCGGCTGAACCGTTCTTTCGCTCGCGGGTAATTGCGCAGCGCCTGCTTTTGCAGGTACAGCTTTCCTGCTTCGTAGCAGCCCGCCGTAATTAGCCCCGCGTTGCACGACATGTCATAATGTTCCAGAGCGCCGCGCAGGTCTCCGCCGCGCTCGGCTCCAACGCCCCTGGCCCAGCAAGTGTCGACATTATTATCAGTCTCGCACGCTGCCGACTGTCTAGCTGGCATCGGATATTCAATGTCGTAATTGGGGAATGTCTCCCCGTCGGACGAGCGCTCTCTGCCGATCTCGCGCATGTTCGCAAGCAGCCGGTCATGGACGCGCCGGATCGTCTCCGCATTGCAGCTCAACTGGGCGATGTCCTTGCCGGCGCGGCTGACGGTCAGCGTCGCGAAAGGGATATATGCCGACGGGTCTGGTTGCGCGCCATCGCGAAATCCCGCCGCGATGCGATAGCTCGTGTCACCATTTGCAAATGTGATGACCTCGTCGAACGTCGAACCTGGTCCGCTCTTCCTCCGATAATCCACCTCGGCCAGCGGGCTGATCAAAGTGAGCTCGGGGTTTTCTCTAGGTCGCCCGTAACGATAAACGGCTTCTATGCCGGAAATCGATACCGATACCTGCCGATCTTGGCCATCGTTCAGACATGTCAGCACATTTTGCTCGGCGGAACGGTCTTTTGCCATCGCCGCGGTTGCACCGAGGCCAGCCAGAATTGCGCCGACGATCGCGTTGCGCATCCAGCGCCGGAAGAGTGTCATCTCAGATCCTTTCCCATTCCCGTTATAGCTAGGCCGAGGATCGGGCAATGCCGGTTCCAGGATTTTCCCATGTAGGTGCAATGGTTTAAAGCAGGCCGCCGCGTGCCAAGAACCATGCGCTGGAGGAACGTCTGCCCGTTTGAGTCGTTTTACTAGAAATTGTGCGGAATGCGGCTAGAGGGCGTCAGCGCGACCGCGGGCGGAAGTCATTATGCGGCCCAGTCCCCCGTTTTCAGGATAATGACTATGTTCAAGCTGGAGCGGAGATAAGATGCGCCGCAAAATTTTGATCGCCGGATCAATGCTGATCCTCGCCGCCTGTTCGCCACCCTCCGAAGGCGAAGACTGGTTGGCCAAAGGCGACGGTCAGGTGAGTGCACCGTCCAACGAAGACGCCCGCCAAGTGTTGCAAAAATGGTTCGACGACAATCCGCAATGCTCGCCATTTTTTCCCGTCCCGCATGATGTCGCGGTCGACGCAGAATATACCCGCCAACAAGCGCAGGTGTTCGTTAATGCCGGTTTGTTGCAAGAGGAGGGCGAACTCGCGATCGCCGATCCGAATTCCGGATCAGGCGCGCGCAAAGTCGTTCGATACGACGCGACGCCAGAGGGGAAGGCGCAGTTCCGGCCCGGTACCGGAGCGTTGGCCAATATGCCGACTGTAATCTGTTACGGCACGCGGAACGTGGAAGACGTCAAGGTCGGCGAGATCGATGCGATGGGCTACCGGGTCAGCGTGGCTTATCATTATCGGCTGAGCGACGTTCCGCGATGGGCGCGAACCACGTCGATCGCTGCGTTTTATCCAACGTTCCCCGAATGGCTCGACCGCGAAGAAGAGGGCTACGAAGACCTGATATGGAAAAATGGCAAATGGTCACTCGAGCGGCCCCCGACGTCGGGCATGTTCGACTTTCGGCAATTATCTCACTGATCTCACGCTGTGATAGCCGTGCTAGCACTATCAGTCGTTTTCCTCACTTATCACTCCCTGCCCTGCGGATGCCATCATAAGTGAGGGCATCAGGGATTGTTGCGATTTTCGCGGTACAGCGACACGGCGCCTCTGGAACCAACTGGCTGACATCATACACTGCCGCTCGACAGCTGGTTTTTAAGCGCCGATGGTGGTCGAGAGCGCTGCCCTCGTCAGCTTGTAACCGGCGGAGCCCTAGCCGCCTCAATTTCAGCCACGGAGCTGGATGTCGGGACAATGTGAAAAAAAGGTACGTTTGTAGACATGCCCGGACCGTGGTCAGAAGGAATATTAGAAAAGCTCTACGAGCTGGCATTTCAGATGACACCCGTTGGAATGTCTTTCGTGACGCTCGACCGACGCGGCCTCTATTGCAATCCGGCCCTATGCTCTCTCCTCGGCCGATCAGCAGAGGAACTGAGCATGATCGATATCGGATCAATAACGCATCCGGAAGATCGCAACCTTCACGTCGAATTGCATCGCCAGTTGCTCGCTGGCGAAATCGAACAATATTCCTTGGACAAACGCTACGTGCATAAAGCCGGGCACATAATTTGGGCTCACCTGGAGGTTGTACTGGTGGGAGACAATATCAGCTTGCCGCGCATGCTGCTCTCACAAGTCTCAGATATCGGGCATCGGGTCGCGCTGTCCGACCAACTGCTTTTTCTGGCAAGCCACGATGTGCTGACCGGGCTTGGAAACAGGTCGGAACTGTTCGCGCAAATCGACAGAGCCAATCAACGCGGCCCGACGTCGGCCCCAATTGCGATTTTGTATCTTGATATGGATGACTTCAAATCCATCAATGATATGCTTGGGCACGCAATGGGTGATCGCGCTCTAGTCCATGTCGCGGAGCAAATACGGGGAGTGCTCGGGCCCGAGGATTTCGCGGCGCGGATAGGCGGAGATGAATTTGTGGTTGTCGCGAAGCATCAAGCGATAGCTGCCTATGCGGCGAACCTTGCGAAGCAAATTTTGGAATGCCTCAGTGTACCGGTTCACTGGGATGGACATCGGCTCAAGCTTTCAGCGTCGATCGGCATTGCTTTTGCAAGTCATCAAAGCCCCGACGCGATACTCTCCTTGGCTGACGACGCTCTCTATCTGGCGAAGCGGAATGGCAAGAACCGGTCGGTAATTTCTGAGTAGCGCAGCGATGCGGACCGAGAAGCTTGCCGACAGTAATTTCTTTGCCCGCACAGATGGTCCAGCGTGAAACAAGCAACTCGGCGACGGCAGGAATTGGGCACAAACTGGTCTCCTCGATCCGCTGACCAATATTCTTGCGGGCACCGATCAGCAGATGCTGCGCCGATATCTGGTGGGGGGTATTCCGAATCGTTGTGTGAACGCAGTCGAGAAATGGCTCGGCGTCGCGAAACCAACCGTCAACGCGATATCCGTCACGGCCATTTTCGTATCGCGAAGAAGCCGTGCGGCTTCGTTCAATCGGAATTGAAGCACATATTGCCAAGGCGACAGGCCGAATGCCTCTTTGAACGCCGATGTGAAGGGGCGGATTTCCATGCCTGCGAGAGCCGCAAGCGAGCCAAGACTAATGCGCGTGTCGAGCTGGCTACCGACGGCTGAAGCGAGCCGCCGACGCTCAAGGGCGGTCAGCGACCGGTGCTTGGTCGACGGGTCGCGCCGCCCGTAGCTTTCGATCAAATGAAATTGCAGAGCGTTGGTAATCGCATGCGATGCCATTTGCGAAAAATCATCTTCGGGTTCCGTGATCAGCTCCGACAGGCGATCGGCGGCAGCGAAGATAAAGTCGTCGCGGTGCTGAACACGCGCCGCAAGTGGTACGTCGCCGAGCAGGGCCGTCGGCACATTGAATTCAACGAATCGAGCGCAGTCCCCTTGAGCAAGCGCCGCGTAGCGACAGGCTGCGGGGATTATCCATATGTCACCGCGCGAAGGGAGAGCGGACCCCGACGGACCTGCTGAAAACTCGCAATCCATTCTATTCAGCTGTCCACCAAGGTGGACGACGATCGTGTGATGCTCTTCTTCAAAAGCCCAATCGGTGGCGCCGGAGAGATTCTCGGTTGCTGCAATGATATCCAGCTGGCCGATCCGGACCTGCGTGCGCGTCAAAACGTCGCGTTTCAGGAGCGGCCGGGTGCCGTCCCAGATCTTGAGGGCGTGGTCGGTCAATCGCTCACCCTTTGAGTCCCCACGACTCGATTCCAGAATTCGAAACTGCGCCCAAATCGGGAAGCGGGCAAGCTGAAAGCCGCCTAACTCTCTCAAATCGCGTTCCACCAACGATCTGGTGAGCGCTCGATCAAGGAGATTTTCAGTGGCCGATTACATGTTGGAGGATAAGGTTGCCATCATTGCTGGCGGCGGAAAGAACCTCGGGGCGCTGATCGCGCACCAGTTTGTCGATGCAGGCGCTCGCGGCATTGTCGTGCACTACAACAGCGATGGTTCGAAAGCCGAAGCCGAAAAGACCGCGGCGGACCTGCAGGCCAAGGGCGCCGAGACGATGCTGTTCCAAGGCGATTTGGCATCTCAGGCGACGAACATCACTTTGTTTGATCAAGCCAAGACGCAGTTTGGCGGGGTGGATATCGCCATCAATACCGCAGGCGTCGTCATCAAAAAGCCCTTCCTCGAAATCACCGAAGACGATTACGAAAAGGCGATGAACGCGAATGCCAAGGCCGCACTGTTTTTTATGCAGCAGGCCGGCCGGGTGTTGAACGAGCGCGGGAGCATCGTAACGATCGTCTCGTCACTGCTCGCCGCTTACACGCCGCTTTACGGAATCTATCCAAGCACAAAGGCGCCCGTCGAACATTTCACCCGCGCTGCGTCGAAAGAGTTCGGAGACCGGGGCATTTCGGTCAACGCTGTCGGCCCCGGTCCGATGAACACGCCATTCTTTTATGGCCAGGAAACGCCCGATTCCGTCGAGTATAACAAGGCCGGCGCCGCTCTCGGCAAATATTCGAAGACGGGCCTTACCGACATTGAGGATATCGCGCCTCTGATCAGGTTTCTCGTCACCGAAGGCTGGTGGATCACCGGCCAGACGATTTTCGCCAATGGCGGTTACACGACGCGTTGATGTATCGGCGGCCCGGCATGAAAGTGCCGGGCTTTGCACCTTTTCGGAAGGTTATCGGCCTCATGTCTACCATCGCGCCAGTGCCCTATCAGGGCTGGACGAAGCAATTCATCGCCGGAGCTTGGCGCGAGGGCAGCTCGGCGACCACGACAATTGTCGATCAGAATCCCTATGACGGCTCTGAAATCGTTCGCATTCAGGGCGCCTCGGTCGATGACGTGAACGACGCCTATGCCGCTGCGGTCGAGGCGCAGCCAGCGTGGGCGGCTCTGCTACCGCGCGAACGCGCTGAAGTGCTAATGCGGGCGGCGCGAGTTTTCGAAGAGAGATTCGACGAAATTGTCGACCTTCTGGCGCGAGAGGCCGGCGCGACAAGCTTCTGGAGCCACCAGATTTCGCGTCACGCGGCGATCTGCTGCAGCGAGGCGGCTGGCTATGCGCAAGGCGCTGCTGGCGTGATGCTCCCGTCTCTCCAGAAAGATCAGCAAAGCAACGTTTATCGCAAACCGGTCGGCGTCCTCTCGCTGATTACGTCGTGGAATTCTCCGATCAACCTGACCCTGCGTGCCCTTGCGCCAGCGCTCGCCCTTGGCAATGCGGTGGTACTCAAGCCCGCCAGCGAAACGCCCATCACGGGCGGACTGTTTCACGCGAAGGTTTTCGAAGAGGTTGGCCTGCCAAAGGGCTTGTTCAGCGTGATCGTCGGAGCGAGCGCCGAGATAGCCGACCGGCTGACAGGTCATGATGACGCTGCCGCTGTCTCGTTTACCGGCTCGACGCGCGTCGGCCGGTCGCTGATCGCCCAGAACGCCACCAACAGCCGAATGAAGCGTATGGGGCTGGAGTTGGGTGGTAACGCGCCGCTGGTAGTTCTCGACGATGCCGATCTTGATTTGGCGGCCAAGGCGATCATCTTCGGCCGCTTTCTGCACCAGGGTCAGATCTGCATGAGTACCAACAGGGTGATTGCCGATGCAAAAGTGCATGACGCTCTCGTCGAAAGGCTGGTGCCGCTGGTCAACGCGCTGCCAATTGGCGATCCGGCCGATCCGAAAACTGTCGTCGGTCCCTTGATGACCAAAAAGGCGGTCGAAGCTGTTGTCGAAAAGATCGAGAAGGCCAAGGCCGAAGGCGCCCGTATGGTCATCGGCGGTGAAGCACAGGGTAATGTCGTGCCTCCTCATTTGTTTGTGGATGTGAAGCCCCATCACGAATTGGCGAATGTCGAAATCTTCGGGCCCGTCCTGCCGATCATCAAGGTTTCGGGTGACAAAGAGGCCTTGGCTCTCGCCAACAATACCGAGTTCGGGCTGGCGAGCGCGGTGTTCAGCGGCAATCTTCGTCGCGCCGAACGTTTCGCCGACGGGATCGAGGCCGGAATGACAAATATCAATGACCAGACCGTGCAGACCGACATTTACGGGCCATTCGGCGGAGAGAAAAATTCCGGGATGGGACATTTCAATGGCGAATGGATCATCGAGGAATTCACGCGGCCGCACTGGATCACCAGGCAATTAACGCCCCGGGAATATCCGTTCTAACGGCCGGTAGAGACGCTGCGCGTCAGCCTCATAGGATTTCTCATATGCATATGCTGCTCGTAATGATTGGCGGAGTTGTCCTGCTCGGGCTGTTCCTGCTCTTTGGCTATCTGTGGGGCGGCACACGCCCGGATCTCGTCTTTGCGGCCAAGGTCTTCATCCCGGTGTGGCTGGCGGTGGCCGTCGCCAACATGTGGATCGGAGTCGCGAAAGCCGGTTATTCCGTCCGCGAGGAACTTCCCATTTTGCTGCTGGTGTTTTCGGTGCCGGCCGCCGTCGCCGCGCTGCTCATCTGGCGTCTGGCCCGGTGAGCGGGCTCGGCCTCGCCAGCCGCGAACTCAATCCGATGCTGCGCCGCCGCGACGGACACCATGCCAAGGTCACCTACGAAGAACTTTTCTTTGACCTGGTCTATGTGTTCGCGGTTACTCAGCTCAGTCATACGCTGCTGCACCATCTGACAGCGATCGGCGCGTTCCAGACGCTGGTGGTCTGGTTCGCCGTCTGGCTCGGTTGGCAATATACATGCTGGGTGACCAACTGGTTCGACCCCGAGCACCCAAAACTGCGCGGCCTCCTCTTCGCGACGATGCTTCTCGCGCTGGTCATGGCCGCGGCCATCCCACAAGCCTTCGGCGAGAGGGGGCTGGTGTTCGCCGGATGTTATGTCGCCATGCAGCTTGGGCGGACCGGTTTCATTCTCTGGCAATTGGGGCGCGACGATCCGCTGACCCCCAATTATCGGCGCATGGGCGCGTGGCTGCTGGTGTCTGCGACTTTCTGGATTGGGGGAGGGCTGGCAGATCCGGAAACCCGGCTGGCGCTGTGGGCTGTCGCGGTTTTGTGCGAATATGTATCGCCGATGTTCGGTTTCGCCTTTCCTGGCTTTGGCCGGTCGCACACACGCGACTGGACGATCGAAGGCGGGCATATCGCTGAGCGTTGCCAGCTCTTCGTGATCGTTGCGCTTGGTGAGACGCTGCTAGCGACCGGGGCCACGCTTGCGGAAGGCAAGGTCTGGGACGGCGCGACCCTGTCCGCTCTTGCCGCGACCTTCCTTGGGACGCTGGCGCTGTGGTGGCTCTATTTCGGGACATCGAGCAAGGATGCCACGACCGTCATTACCCGATCGGCCGATCCCGGTCAGCTGGGTGCACAATTTCACTATGTTCATGCGATCCTGCTCGTCGGGATCATCGTCTGCGCCGTCGGGAACGACTTGGCCATGGAGCACCCGAGCGGCCATGCCACGGTTCCACAGGTCATGGTGATTGCGTTGGGGCCAGTCATCTATCTTGCGGGGAGCGCGATTTACCGGCGGATCGTCTACGGTCGGATGCCGCTCTCGCATTTTGTCGGAATTGTCGCGTCGCTCGCTATCGCTCCGGTCGGGCTGCACGTCAATCTGCTGACGATGGGCTGGATATCAACTGTTCTGCTGACTGCCACTGCGGTTTGGGAAGGACTCCTTGCGAAGCGGCCTGTGACCGGTAGCTTTACCTCACCTTCCGACCCGTGACGGCAACGTC
>JAURVS010000285.1 GCA_030655355.1 Sphingopyxis sp. | reverse complement strand
GAGACCAACGAGCGTGGACGACAAGCGTAACATGATCACGGCCATCCTGTTGTCGGTGGCAATATTGATCGGCTGGAATTTCGTCGCCGACAAATTCTTTCCCACGCCCGACAAGCCCGATGTGACCAAGACGGTCGCGGGTCATGACGGCGCGGCGCCTGCCGCCCTGCCGGCCCAGCCGGGTCAACCCGCTGCGCTGCCTGCCCCCGGTGTGCCCGCGCCCGCCACGGCGCAGGCGATCCGACCGATCGAAACCGTCCTGGCCGAGGGCAATCGCATTCCGATCGACACCCCGGCGATCAAGGGATCGATCAATCTTGTCGGCGCGCGCGTCGACGACATCACGCTCAGCAAATATCGCCAGACGATCCAGAAGGATTCGCCCCCGGTGCGCCTGTTCGCACCCGCCGGGACCAAGGCCGCCTATTTCGCAAGCATCGGCTGGTCGGCGCAGGGCGTCGTCGTTCCCGGCCCGAACACGCTGTGGACCGCGAACGGCACCAAATTGACCCCCACGACGCCGGTGACGCTCAGCTGGGCGAATGGCGCCGGACAGACGTTCCGCATCGAATATAGCGTCGACAGCGATTATCTGATCACCGCGAAACAGACGATCGCCAACACCGGCACCACGCCGGTCGCGGTGCGCAGCGGAACTTATATCGACCGCACCGGCAAGCCCACCGATCCGCACGAACAGGATAGCTGGACGATCCACGTCGGTCCGACGGGCTATCTGGACGGCAAGTCGAACTTCACCAACTATGACGAGCTGGAAGACGCGCCCAGCGATACGGTATCCTACACCTCGGCTGGATGGCTTGGCTTCACCGACAAATATTGGCTTGCCGCGGTCATCCCCGCGAAGGGCGAAAAAGTCTCGGCGGCGTTCAACGCGCTTCCCGGCGGCGCCTATCGCGCAGCCTTTGCCCGCGACCTCGTCGAAGTCGCACCCGGCAAGCAGATCACGACCACCAGCCGCGTCTTTGCCGGCGCCAAGGAAGTGAGCACGCTGTCGCATTATCAGGATGATCAGGGCATCACCCGCCTGTCGAATGCGATCGACTGGGGCTGGTTCGAATTTTTCGAAGTCCCGATCTTCAAACTGCTCGACTGGCTGTTCCGCATGGTCGGCAATTTCGGCGTCGCGATCATGGCGCTGACCTTGATCATCCGCCTGCTGATGTTCCCGATCGCGCAACGCCAGTTCGGATCGATGGCGCAGATGCGCCTCGTCCAGCCGAAGATGAAGGCGCTGCAGGAACGCTATAAGGACGACAAGCCGAAGCAGCAGCAGGAGCTGATGAAGCTCTACAAGGACGAGAAGATCAATCCGCTCGCGGGCTGTCTGCCGATCGTGATCCAGATTCCGATCTTCTATGCGCTCTACAAGGTGCTGATGCTGACGATCGAAATGCGGCACCAGCCGTTCATTCTGTGGATCAAGGATCTGTCGGCGCCCGATCCGCTGCACATCCTCAACCTGTTTGGCCTGCTGCCCTTCACCCCGCCGTCGATCCTGTCGATCGGCATCCTCGCGGTGATCCTCGGCATCACGATGTTCCTGCAGTTCCGTCTGAACCCGCAGGCCACAGACCCCGTCCAGCAACAGGTATTCAAGATCATGCCGTGGCTGTTCATGTTCATCATGGCGCCGTTCGCCGCAGGTCTGCTGCTTTACTGGATCACCAACAATCTGCTGTCGATCGCGCAGCAGCAGTGGATGTATCGCAAATTTCCGCAGCTGAAGGCGGCACCGGCCAAGTGAGCGAAATCGAACTTGAACCCGGTGCCGATCCCGAACGGGCGGAGCGCGCGCGCAAGCTGTTTTCAGGGCCGATCAGCTTCCTGAAATCGGCCCCCGCGCTCGAACATCTGCCCAGCCCGAGCGTACCCGAAATCGCGTTTGCGGGCCGCTCGAACGTCGGCAAATCGTCGTTGCTCAACGCGCTGACGAACCGCAACAATCTCGCGCGCACCTCGGTCACGCCGGGGCGCACGCAGGAATTGAACTATTTCGACGTCGGCGAGGATCCGCTGATCTTCCGCCTAGTCGACATGCCCGGTTATGGTTTTGCCAAGGCGCCAAAGGATGTCGTCAAGAAATGGCGATATCTGATCAACGACTATGTGCGCGGGCGCGTCGTGCTCAAGCGGACCTTGGTGCTGATCGACAGCCGTCACGGCATGAAAGACGTCGATCGCGAAGTGCTCGAAATGCTCGACGTCGGCGCGGTCAGCTACCGGATCGTCCTGACCAAGGCCGACAAGGTCAAGGCGACCGAGCTTGCTGCCGTGCTAGCGGCGACCGAGGTCGAGGCGCGCAAACACGCCGCTGCGCACCCGGAAGTGATCGTGACGAGCAGCGAAAAGGGCATGGGGATCGCCGAACTGCGCACCGCCGTGCTGGAAGCGGTCGAGATATAGATTTCTTGCGCATCCTTCTCCCCTCCCGCTTGCGGGAGGGGTCGGGGGAGGGCATGTCATAGGGGACTTTGGGCTGAAACAGGCCCTCCCCTAACCCCTCCCGGAAGCATGAGGGGGACTTGGAGACACCATGAAACTCTTCCTCGGTAACAAGGCCTATTCAAGCTGGAGCCTGCGCGGCTGGCTCGCGGTCAAGCATAGCGGCCTGCCGTTCGAGGAAGTCACCGTCCCGCTCTATGACGAGGATTGGTCGAACCGGCGCGAGGGCGACGAGTTTGCACCGTCGGGCGGCAAGGTTCCGATCCTGTGGGACGGCGAAGATATCGTCGTCTGGGACAGCCTCGCGATCATCGAATATCTCAACGAAAAGACCGGCGGGACAAAAAGCTATTGGCCCGAGGACATGGCCGCGCGCGCGATGGCGCGGTCGATGGCGGCCGAAATGCATTCGAGCTTTGCGGCGCTGCGCCGCAACCACAGCATGAACATCCGCCGCATCTATCCGCCCGCCGAACTGCTGCCCGACGTGCAAGCCGATGTCGTCCGCATCTTCCAGATCTGGGCCGAAGCGCGCGCGCGGTTCGGGGGCGAAGGCGATTTCCTGTTTGGTCGCTGGTCGGCGGCGGACATCATGTTCGCTCCGGTCGTTACGCGCTTCATCACTTACTCGATCCCACTGCCGCGCTTTGCCGCCGCTTATGCCCAGGCAGTGATCAGCCACCCTTGTATGCAGGAATGGATCGGCGGCGCACAGGCCGAGGACTGGATCATCGAGAAGTTCGAGGGGCCGGTCGAGGGCTAAGGGCAATATTTGCCTGACCGGCAGGTTCCGACCGGAAGCTGCCCCATCCTTCTTCGTCATCCCGGACTTGATCCGGGATCCATAGCCGCACCATCGTCATAGACCCCGGGTTAAGCCCGGGATGACGAAAAGGTGAGATCGGGCTTTCCTACAATATTTCGATATGCCAGCACGGTCCTGGCTCTTTGAATGTCTAGGAAAAAGCTCGTCCGGTTTAGCGCGCGGCATCAATAGCGATTATGGAATCCGCGCCGTCGGATAAGGCGTGCCGTCCTTGTGGAAATAGCCGTCGGGCGTGAACAGCATGTCGATGTCCGAATAGCCGCCGCCGGTGTCATATTTTTTGCCGCCGCCCAGCGCGACAAGGATGCAGTCATGGTCCGATTCATTGACCAGATGATGCCCGTTGGTGCTGCCCTTTGGCCACACGGCAATATCGCCCGGCCGCATCGGCCAGCGTCCGTCATCCTCGATCAGTACCGCCTCGCCCGCTATCATCACCAGCATCTCGTCCTCGCCGTCATGCCAGTGGCGCTGCGACGACCAGGCCCCGGGCTTGAGCACCACATGGCTCGCCGCGAAATCGCTGAGCCCGGTGGCGGGCGCAAGGCGGCGGTACCAGCGGCCCTGAACCGGGGCGTCATAAGGCGCCGGATATCCGGTGGCGTTGGTTTGCGGGATCGTATCGAGATCGAGCTTGGGCATGACTATCCTCGTGGAGTTGTTCCTCCTTTGTTTCGCATAAAGCCTGTTCGCTGCAAAGCCTCGACTTGGACGTCGGCGAGCGGGTAAGGGAGCGGCATGACCCAGAGCGTGAACCCCGTCGAACTTGCCCAGGCGTTGATCGCCGCACCAAGCGTCACTCCCGCCATGGGCGCCGTATTCGATGTTCTCGAAACCGCGCTGACGCCGCTCGGCTTCACGGTCGAGCGCTTCATCGACGGCATCGAACCCGACGGGCCGGTCGAAAATCTTCTCGCGGTGCGGACTGGCAAAGGCCCGAAGCATTTCGGCTTTGCCGGACATCTTGATGTTGTTCCGCCCGGCGTCGGCTGGACCGGCGATGCCTTTGCCCCCGAAGTGCGCGGCGACCTGCTCTATGGACGCGGCGCGGTCGACATGAAGGGTTCGATCGCGGCCTTTGTCGCTGCCGCGGCCGCGACGCCGGCCGAGGCCGGCACGATCAGCCTGATCATCACCGGCGACGAAGAAGGCCCCGCGATCTTCGGCACCCGCGCTCTCATGGAGCATATGGACGCACGCGGCGTGAAGCCCGACATGATCGTCGTCGGCGAGCCGACCTCGGTCAATCAGCTTGGCGACATGGTGAAGATCGGGCGGCGCGGATCGGTCAACATCTGGATCGACGTTCCGGGGACGCAGGGGCATGTCGCCTACCCGCACCTCGCCGACAATCCGATCCCCAAGCTGATCAAGATATTGGCGGCGATCGAAGCCGTGGTCCTCGATACCGGCAACGACTGGTTTCAGCCGTCGAACATAGAATTCACCGACGTCGAGGTCGGCAATGGCGCGACGAACGTTATTCCGGCGTCGGCGCGCGCCCGCCTGTCGATCCGCTTCAACGACCAGCATAAGGGCGCCGATCTCGTCGCCCTCATCGAACGTCTGGCGCACGACGTCGAACCG
The DNA here is from genome assembly GCA_030655355.1 of Sphingopyxis sp. Classification (GTDB taxonomy): domain Bacteria; phylum Pseudomonadota; class Alphaproteobacteria; order Sphingomonadales; family Sphingomonadaceae; genus Sphingopyxis. The sequence continues at coordinate 2,857 of JAURVS010000285.1, read as the reverse complement.
AACGCGAAGGTCCTCGGCAAGATTTCAGGCGAAGCCTTTCTGACCCCGCCGGGCGATCTGTCCGCTTTGGTTGCCGAAGCGATCCATGCCGAGACCGACGTGACGCCCGAAATGTCGACGACCGGCGGCACGTCGGATGCGCGCTTCCTGCACGCGCTCTGTCCCGTCGTCGAATTCGGGCTGACCAACGCAACGATGCACAAGCTCGACGAGGCGGTTGCGGTGGCTGATCTACAGCGGTTGACGGCGATCTATCAGGGCATATTGATCCGCGCCTTCGGCTGACCCTAATCTTCTCGGGCCCGGCGCAGGATCACATAAACCGCGCCCGCCCCGCCATGGCTGATATGCGCCGGACGAAGCGCGACGATCTGGTCGGCATAGGGCGAATAGGCCAGCCAGTCGGGTAACGAGGCGCGGATCGCGCCGCGCGGCCGCGGATCGCCGTGCATCTGCGGCAAGCGATCGGCACCCGGCCGCAGCCGTCCTGCCACCACCAGCAGCACCCGGGCGCCGCGCATCAATCCGCGACCGATCGCCTCGTCGAGCAACGCCTGCGCAGACGCGAGGCTGTGGCCATGAAGGTCGATGCTGATATCGGGCCGTACCATCCCCTTGCGGAGGCGCCGATCCCAATGGCCGTCGAGCGTCGCGGCGCCATGCGTGCGGCGCGGCGGCGGAAGCTTGGCGGGCGGACGGAGCGGCGCAGCAGGCGCAGCAGTGCTGCGCGGCGTCGGCTTCGGCGGGCTCACAGTGGGCGGTGCGACGGGCGCCAGCGGCGCTTTCGCCTTGGCCAGCGGCTTTACCGTCGCCGCGACCTTCTTCCACAGGGCATTTTCGTCGGGACCAAGCCGCCGCACCATGACCGCGTCAGGGAGCCGGGAAGAGCCGCGCGATGCTGGTGCGCGGCAACAGCAGCAGCGCCGATCCGCGCCCCGACATGCCGCCAGCAATCGCCCGCGCCTCGTCGCCCGCGCCCCAGAAGCTGTCGAAGCGGTTGGCGCCCTTGATCGCGCCGCCAGTATCCTGCGCGATCCACAATCCGTTCGGTTCGGCGCGGTCGAGCGACAAGATGACCGGCGCGCCGAGCGGCACATATTGGGGATCGACGGCCACGCTCTCACGCCCCGTGACCGGAACGCCGAGCGCGCCGAGCGGGCCCGGCCCGGTCAGCTCGCGGAAAAAGACCCAGCTCGGATTTTCGTTCATCACCGCCGCGCCGCGCACCGGGTCGGCGCGCAGATAATCGAGGATGCCCTGCATCGACGCCTGCCCGCGCTGAAGTTCGCCGCGGTCGAGCAGCAGCTTGCCAATGCCGACATAGCCGCGCCCATTCTGCGTATCATATCCGATGCGCATGATCTTGCCGTCGGGCAGGCGCAAGCGGCCCGAGCCCTGAATTTGCAGGAAGAAAAATTCGGCGGCATCGGCCGCATACGCAATTTCGAGCCCGCGCCCGTCGAGCGCACCACTTTCGATCGCCGTCCGGTCATAATAGCGCACGAAATTCGTACCCTCGACGCGGCCGCGAAGCTTGCGTCCCTTCAGATCGTCTGAAAACAGACCGAGGTCGGCTTCGACCAGATCGGCAGGACGGCGATAGATGGGGATGTCATAATCGGCGCTTTTCGTCCGCGATGCTGCGATTTCGGGTTCGTAATAGCCGGTGACGAAGGCCGTCCCCGCGCCGATCTGCACCGTGCCGAAATAGCGAGTGAAAAAAGCCGCGGCGTCACTGTCCGTCCAGCCTTTCGCGGCGGCGCAGCTTTCGGTCCAGTCGGCGTTTTGCGTCAGCCCGCTGGTGTCGGCGCGGCGCTGGACCGAGGGGCAGCTGATGCGAAAGGCGGTGAGCGCAGCCTTCGCCCGGTCGCCCGAAACGTCAAGTGCGGCGACGTCGGGGCCGATGGCAACGCCTGCGGTTTTAGCATTGGTCGCGTCGGCAGGACCTGGCGGCACGACAATCGGCGGGTTGGGTGTCGCGGGGATCGGCGTTGCCGCGATCGCGCCCGTTTCTGATGGGCGCGGCCGATACGGACGCGGGGTTCCCAAGGGCGAAGGGGTCGGCTTAGCAGCAACCGGCGGCGTTGCGGGAACAGGGCCGACATCGGGGAAAACCGAAGCGCAACCCGCGAGCAGCGGCAGCGTGACAAGCAAAGCGAATCCGAAAGCGCGCGCGCAACGCGACGCGGCCATCATGTCCGCTGGCATGGGATCAGGCCGATTCGGTTTCGTCGAGCAGCCAGTTGGGATCGCCGCTGCCGACTTGGCGGCGGAACGTCCACCGATCGTCGGTCTGCGACGCATCGCTCATCGAACCGGCGATCATACGGCCATCGGAATCGCGCGTCACGGCGCTGATATCGGCATGATAATGCACAGTAATGCGCGCTTCGCTACGGTTCAATTCGACCGCGGTGATCTTGGCCGAATCGACGCGAATGAGACGGTTATCCAGCTTTTCGCCGCGCGCGTCGCGCGCGGTGATCGCTTCCGCAAAAGCTTCATAGCTGTCGTCGTCGCACAGATCGCGCAGCGTATCGCGGTCGCCCGACCAAAAGGATTCGAGGATCATGCGATAGGCTGCTTCCGCGCCCTCCATGAAGCGCCCAGCGTCGAAATTGCGGTCGCTCGCGAGCAAATGGCGCAGACCCGCTTCAGCGGCGGGTTCGTAAACCAAACCAGACGTGTCAGGGACTGCGGCGGCGGCGGTCGAGCCGTCGTTCTCGTCGAGACGCACCGGTGAGGCGGGCGCGCGCTCGTCGCGGCGCGGCAGCACGGGTTCCTGCTCATGCCCGGTGCGCTTGCCGAGCACCGAATAGAGCCGCATGCCGAGGAAGGCGGCAATCATGGCGAGCAA
>JAURVS010000030.1 GCA_030655355.1 Sphingopyxis sp. | reverse complement strand
CTTCGACCCGCGGCTTTTGACCGGGATGCAGCTTGCTCCGCGTAACCAACAGCTAAAGCGCGTGATGCTCGGGCGACATCGCCAGGCATTGCGTTCCCCCCAGAAGGGGTATTGCGATGCGTATGTGTAGCGCCACGATTTAGATCATCGCCGCCTGATGCGGGGATAGCGGACTGACCGCATCCCGATCCGCACAGCGGCTCTCTTCCTTCTCCAGCCGCGCCTCCTCACGCGAGACGCTGCGGCTCAGACGTCCGGCACATCCGTGCGCCGGCGCGGAGATCATCATGCCTTTGCTGACCCAATCCGACCTGTCGGATCTGGCTCGCTATCCTGCGTCTTTGCGCAGCGCCGCTCGGGCGCTGTGGGGGGATCAACTGGCGGCGTCCCGATCCGGCGCGGCGCACCGCGCCACGATCCATCACATCAAAAAGGGGGCGGGGTCACCGCCCGGGGACCAAATATAATGAAGCGTTTCTCTCCCGATCATCGTTTGAAATTCTTGCTCGGCGCCGCGCTCTTGCTGCCGGCTGCGCCCGCCTTCGCCACCGAAGCAGCCGCCGATGCCGCCGCCGCCGCAGGCGCCGACAGCGCGGACGACGGGTCCGCCGCGACGGCCGTGGCTGCCGCGTCCGCCGCATCCTTTGATGGGGCCGAAATCATCGTGTCGGCGCGCCGTCGTGACGAAAGCGCACAGGACGTGCCGATCGCGCTGTCGGTAATCGGTGCCTCGCAACTGGAGGCGACGGGCAATTATTCGCTCACCCAGATTCAGCAGATCGTACCCAGCCTGCAGGTGTTCAGCTTCAACCCGCGCAACACCAATATCAATATCCGCGGGCTTGGCAGCAACGTCGCGCTGACCAATGACGGGCTCGAAAACGGCGTCGGCTTCTATGTCGACAATGTCTATTACGGGCGTCCGGGCCAGTCGCAGTTCGACCTGGTCGACCTGCAGCAGATCGAGGTGCTGCGCGGCCCGCAAGGGACGTTGTTCGGCAAGAACACGACCTCCGGCGCGATCAACATCACGTCGCGCAAGCCGAGCTTCGATCCCGAATTTTCGGGCGAGGCGACGGTCGGCGACTATGGATATTACCAGCTTCGCGGTTCGGCATCGGGCGGCCTCATCGACAATCTGCTCGCGGTGCGGCTTTCGGGCTCGGTGACCGAGCGGCGCGGTTTCCTCTATAATGATACGCAAAATGAGCGCGCGCAGGATTATTCGAACTGGAGCGTTCGCGGGCAATTGCTGTTCACGCCGTCGGCCGACCTCGAGGTCCGCATCATCGGCGATTTCTCGCGCCAGAAGCAGAATCATGTCCTCAACGTCTTCGCCGATTATTTCGGCACCTATGAAAATGGCGCGGTCATCCCGAACAATTTTGCGGCGCGCGCTGCGCGTTTCCCCGGCTATACCTTCCCGACGATCGACCCCTTCGCCCGTCGCGGTGAAGCCGACGGCCATTATCAGTCGAACATGGACGGCTATGGCGTGTCGGGACAGGTCGACTGGGATGTCGGCGCCGCCAAGCTGACCTCTATCACCGCTTATCGCTGGTGGGACTGGAACCCCGCCAACGACGGCGATTCGACGTCGCTCCCTGTGATCACCAAGGCGCAGCAGGCGAACCGCCAGCGTCAGTTCAGCCAGGAGCTTCGCCTCGCGTCCGACACCGACGGTCCGATCGATTATGTCGTCGGCGCATATTATTTCTGGCAGGTGATCAATGGCAAGGGCGCGACGGCTTATGGACCCGCGGCCGGCCTCTGGAATCTTCCCGCTGTTCCCGTTGCGGTCTCGAACGCTGCGCTCAACGGGTTCGAAGCCAATTCGACATCGGACCCGCGCACGAAAAGCTATGCCTTGTTCGGCCAGCTCGACTGGAAGTTCGCCGACCGGCTCACGTTGACCGCGGGCCTTCGCTACACGCGCGAAAAAAAGAGCGGGACATTCGAACAATTTCATGTGGCGGGAATTGACCTGTCGACGCTTCCGATAGCGATCGCCAATGCTGCGCGGACAATCCGCGAGCAGTTCAACCCAACTAATGCCAATCTGTCGACGAGCTTCTCCGACAACAGCCTTTCGGGTCTCGCCACGCTCTCTTGGCAATTTGCCGATAATGGGCTCGCCTATGCGACCTATTCGCGCGGGAACAAATCGGGCGGACTCAATCTGACGGCGCTGCCGGTCGGCATCAAGCCCGAAGTCGCGCCCGAAAAGGTCGATAGCTATGAGGTCGGGCTGAAGACGCAGTGGCTCGATCGCAAAGTGACGTTCAATCTTGCGGGTTTCTGGACCGAGATCAGCGACTATCAAACCGCGATCACGGAACAGGTCGCGGATACGGTCAACTATCGTCAGTATATCGCAAATATTCCGGGCGTCCGATCGCGCGGTTTCGAGGGGGATCTGTCGGTCGCCCCCAGCGAGTGGCTGAGCTTCTATGCGTCGGCGGCCTATGCCGACACGACGTACAGCGATTATCCGAACGCGCCGCAGGCGCCCGAGCGGCTGAACATCGGCGGTCTTCAGGACCTGACCGGCGCACAGTTGCCCGGTGTTCCCAAATTCACCTACACACTCGGCGGCGATGCATCGGCGCCGCTGGGCGCGCTCGGCGGGCGCGACCTGTCGCTTTATGGCCATGCCGATTTCTCGCATCGATCGAGCTTCAATACCTCGTCGAGCAACAGTCGATATGCCGACGTTCCCGGCTATGGCATCGCCAATGCGCGCATCGGTATCCGCACAGAGGACGGGTTGTTCGACCTGTCGGTCTGGGCGCGAAACCTGTTCGACAAGAATTATTTCCAGACGCTCAGCGCCGCCAATACCGGCATCGTTACCGCATTGATCGGCGAGCCGCGCACGATCGGCGCGACGCTGCGGACGAAGCTGTGATGCGTCCGCTCATTCCCTTTCCGAGCGCGGCGACCGCGTCCGCGCTCACCCGAAATTCGCCGACTGCCGGACGGGACTGCCCGCCGATGCCCTCGTCGAATACCCCCCGTCGAACCTCAGGAGATTGATCATGACGGACATCAGCATCGGTTACGCCAACGCCCCCGACCCGGCCATCGCGCTCGACATCCATCCCGTCACCGGCACGATCGGCGCCGAAATTCGCGGCGTTCAGCTGTCGGGCGACCTGCCCGCAGCGACGGTCACCGCA
>JAURVS010000282.1 GCA_030655355.1 Sphingopyxis sp. | reverse complement strand
CAAATAACCAGGGGGGAAGACCTCGCATCTTCTAATGCGAAGCTTGCCGTCATCGACCAAACGAGACCATAGATGAGCACGATAAAAATGAATCGGCGCGGGCTCGACCTGATGAAGTGCAAGCTGCTTAGCCATAGCCCGCTGGAGGTGGATGACCTGGCTGCGATCGATGCATTGCACTATGAGCAGCGACGTCTTGAAGCCGGCAGTTATATTCTGCGCGAAGGAGACCCAAGCAAAATTTGCCCGGTGTTATTTTCGGGCTTCGCTTTTCGGCATAAGATCACGGCCAACGGCGGCCGTCAGATCGTAGCAGTAAAAATGCCCGGCGACGCGCTGGATTTTCAATCTATCTTCGTTCGGCACGCGGATCATTGCTTGCAGGCACTGACCCAAATTGAGATTGCGACCGTACGAATTGAGGACATCGAACGCCTTTTTGTCGATTATCCGAACATCGCACGCGCCATTGTCGTCGATATCGTGATCGAAGCTTCGATCGGCCGCGAGTGGCTTTTGAATATCGGGAGGCGCAACGGCTTCACGCGCATCGCCCACCTCTTGTGCGAAATTCATTTTCGTCTTGCGATCACCGGCACCGGTTTGCTGGCCGATAAACTTCCACTGACGCAGGAACAACTTGCAGATCTGCTCGGCCTATCCCCCGTTCACGTCAACCGATGCCTGAAGGCGTTGGAATTAAGAGGCGCCATTGTACGACAGGGCCGCAGCGTCCGCATTCGCGATCTAGGCGCCTTACGCAGCATCGCCGAATTCACCGATCTCTACCTTCATTCTGACGATTCATAACTGAGAAAGCGAAGCAATCGTGAAAAGTCGGCCGAAATAGATGTCCTAAGTTAAGGTAGAAGGGTTCCAAATCGGATTAAAGACGTCCGGGGGCATCAGCAAAGCCTACGCGCATTACGCCATTTCTCTCTTCCCAAGAGAATTCGGCATTCCGGGGAGCTAGGCGACATGGATGGCGGAACGAGCGAAGCGCCCGCAGGCGGCTCAAGCAACATCGACCGCATCGGCGAGCTTGAGCGGAAGGTCGACACATTGCTCGCCGCGATCAATGCCAATGCTTCGGTCCTGCAGATGCTGTCGACACGCAACCTGTCTGTGCAAGGGCAGCCTGCCATTGATTGCATCCGAACCGCGAAAGCGGTCGACACAACCGATATTGGTTCGCCTGAAAATGCAGGATATCGAAAAGCACGTGCACAGGTTGCCCGTGAGCGCATTCGGGAGCGTCGTTATCGCGACCGCATCTTCTCGCCCGAGTATTTTGCCGATCCGGCGTGGGATATGCTGCTCGATCTGTACGCCGCCCATTATGAGGGCCATCAAGTTTCTGTCTCGAGCCTGTGCATAGCGGCATCGGTGCCATCGACGACGGCGCTGCGTTGGATCCGCACGATGTCGGATGCTGGATTTCTCGAGCGATCACGTGACGACGCTGATGGTCGTCGCATCTTCATTCACCTGAGCGCGGAGGCTCGGCAGAAGCTCGACCAATATTTTGACGTGCTGAAATATTGATACTTGAGCCTCGACGCCCGTGCCTATCTTTGCCGATTTGCGGCTGAAAATTGTCGCACCAGTCGCAAAACTCGCATCCTGTCTTGCGTTGGCGCGTTCACCAGACTGTTTTCATCGTGGAGAAAATATGCGTTTCTACCGGGCGACAAGCTTTCTTTTTCCGCGGCACTACGAACGCCGCATCATGGCTATCTGCTTCGGAGCGGTTCATCTACCACTTCTCTCATACATCGCGTGGCAAAGCTTTCATGGCGGTTGGGATATGTGGCTCCTCGGACTTTTGCTTGCCTCAACGCTCGCAGGGACGGTAGCCGCCATCGTCGCGATCGCTGCTTTGCTTGCGCCGATTCATCGCGCCACGCAGCTGCTCCGCGCAGTTCAGACGGGTGGTCATGTCGGGATGATTCCAGCGGGCGGCGATGACCTTGTCGGCCGGCTTCTCCAAGGCGTTGCTCAGGCAGCCAGCGAAACGGCGCGGCGTATGGACCAGTTGAAGGACGCCGCCGGACGTGACGTTTTGACGGGATTGCGCAACCGGCGTGGATTCCTAGACGCAGCCGCCGGCGCGCTCGTGTCTGACCGGCCTTCGGTGATTGCGTTGATTGATCTCGATCACTTTAAAAGAGTGAATGATGATCATGGTCATGATCGTGGCGATCAATTGCTGACGGCCTTCTCCGACCATCTTGCGAGCGCGCTGCGTCGGTCAGATATCTCGGCGCGCTGGGGCGGTGAAGAATTTGTCGTCCTTTTTCCTGACACGACCCCACGGCAAGCGCGCGAAATTTTGCTTCGCTTGCAATCGGCGATGGAAGCAGCGGCCGTCTTTTCACTGGACGGCGGGAGCCTGACTTTTTCCTGCGGGCTTGCGCCGGTCACTGCTTATGAAGATCTAGCCGAGGCAACGCGGGACGCTGATCATCTGCTCTATGCGGCCAAAGACGCCGGGCGCAATCAGATCAGTTCAGTAGCATAAGAGCTTCTCACTCAGTCAATCTCGTATCATGCAACCTTGCGCGCGGCGCTCCCGCGCTCGGCGAGGAGTGCTGCCACTGCGCCCTCCGGCACGGGCCGCGAAAAGAGATAGCCCTGAAGTTCGTTACAGCCCGCGTCCAAAAGCAAGCGCATCTGATCAAAGCTCTCAACCCCCTCGGCCGTGACAATCAGTCCCATTGCATGGCCGAGCGTGACCATTGATGTCACGATCGCCGCGGCTTCGTGATCATGGCCGATGTTCTGAATGAAGGAGCGGTCGATCTTAATCTTGTCGACCTTAAACTGTCGCAGGTAGCTGAGGCTGGAATATCCGGTGCCGAAATCGTCGAGCGCAATACGAAAACCTGCACAGCGCAAACGGTCTAGGATAGATCGTGCACTCTCATCTTCCTCGATCAGCACAGTTTCGGTGATTTCCAGTTCAATCTGATACGGATTGCAAGCATTGCTCCTGGCCATTTCGATGATCTTCTCGGCAAGACCATGGTGACGAAACTGCACAGCTGACAGATTGACCGCGATGAAAATCTCAGGATGGCGGCTTGCCATGGCACATGAGGCCTTGAGGACGAGTTCGTCGAGGTCGTCGATCAGACCGGTTTCTTCGGCGATCGAAATGAAATGTTCGGGCGCGATCGAACCGCGCAGCGGATGGTGCCAACGCAAAAGCGCTTCCAGACCCAAGATCGTGCGCCCGTCGCGACCAACTTCAGGTTGGTAATAGACTTCGATTTCACCCCCGACGGCAAGTGCGCGACGCAACTCATTTTCAATATCCGCGCGCGTCTGGACGCTGGCATCCATTGACGAGGTGAAGATGCGAAAGCAATTTTTACCATCGGCTTTCGCTTCGTAGAGCGCAATATCGGCCTTGCGCAATATCTCGCTCCGGTCGCAACCCGCCTCAGGCGCAAATGCAATCCCGATACTCAGATTTACAAACATCTTCTGACCAAGAAGGTCAAAGGGTTCCTGCGGCATTCGCAGGATGCGCTCGGCGAGCCTTTCAATATCAATGCGACGCTCCGTGTCACAGACCAAGACTGCAAATTCGTCGCCGCCAAAGCGCGCCACGGTGTCGGCATCCCGAACGAGCGCGCTCAGTCTTGTTGCAAAGGCGCGGATCAGCAGATCCCCCGCAGCGTGACCGAGCGTGTCGTTCACCAGCTTGAAGCGATCAAGGTCGATGGTCAGGACCGCAAAGGGGTGGCCACGACGCATCCGCGCGAGAGCTTGATCAAGGCGGTCGTTAAACAGCGCGCGATTAGGAAGGCCGGTAAGCACATCATGAAATGCAAGATGTTGGGCCTGCGCTTCGCTTGCACGAAGATCGACGACTGATATCGCGAGCTTGCGGCCCGATCTCCAGAGCGAGCGGACAAGATAAGCCATAATGGCGGCGAGCGCGAGCATCAGCAGAACCGCGAATGGCCCAAGAATGTTGAGAATCTCGTTTCCCGGCAGCTGCGGCTTCCAGAAATAATAGCCTATACTCGCGCCACGACGGTCCTTGAGTTCCACCATCGCTTCCGACGGCCGTGCGATCGGCGTTTCGGCAAATCGTAGTCCCTCGATCCGACCCCAGGCCGAAACCTGCCGCAGGTAGGCGGTGTCGAGGAACCGAATACTTACGATGATCGGACGCGCGGAGCGGGATGAACTGCCCTCACCGATGAACATGGCACTCGCCGCCGCCGGCTTGCCTTCCAGCCTGATCGCATCGACCGCGTAAATCGTGTCGGGGCGCGTCAGTACCGAGGGCCGCCCCCCATGGTCCCTGACAACGTCTCCGCCCCGGACACGTGCTTCGTGAATCAGCGGTTCGAGTGCGGGTTGCAGGCGTTCGAAAATACTAAGCGGATGATGGCGGCCGGCGACGTGACCATAAAGCGGCCGCCCGTCGCTATCGAGGATGAACGTCATGTCGTGGCCAAACACCTCTTCGAGCCAGTTGCCGATTTCAACATCGAGCCATGACCGACGAACATGCGGGCGAGCGACCTCATTGACCAGCTGATCCCAGGTCGCGATACTCTGTTGCTCATATGCAAGCTGGTCGGCGCTCCGCGCGAGGGCGAGACGCGTCGTATCCAGTTGATGCGCGAGCGCAACCTCGTTGCTTTTGCTTGTCGTCCACCAAATACCCGCAGCCGCAGTGGCGACAATAAGCACAAGGACAAGTGCGAGCGGCTGCACGACCTGACGAAGGAAATGATGTCTGAAACGAGTTCCCGCGTCGGTCGTGCTGAGCAGCGGGCGGACATGCGACCGAAACGCTCCTGCCGGTGAGAGATGCGCGACAGTTGCATCGCTCGGTAACGACGAGACTCCGGGAAGCGAATGCCCGTTGATCATTGGTCGTTGCCTACCATCCCCAAGCGAGACACCATAATGGTGTCTTCATTTCTAGTTTAGCAATTCAATGGTCACTCAGCTGAATAGTTGCATCCAAATAGCTGGGGGATTGGTTCATTTCGGGTGGTATTTCGAGAGTTTCAGAAATTGCAGTTCGAGCCGCCCTGGCAACTTCGGCTTAGCGCGGAAAATGCTTAATCAGTGTTAATCCACACGGCCGCATCTTGCCTGCGGCCTGAGGTGTCGGTGGCGTTTGGAAATTGCCGGGACAAACGCTAGTCGGAAAAGATCCTGTGAATTAGCTCGTCCACATCAGTGTCCGATGTCTTCTCTCCAAGCTCATCGTTGAGCAACTCGATCGCCGAGCTAACCTGCATGGCTGCGCGTTGCTGCTTGAGACGGTCGAGAACTGCCAGCAGTTCGCGCAAGCTGTCGCGCACGGAGCGAACAGAGAGGTCCCTATCGATACAGATCGTCATGATCACCCGCCTCTGACTTCGCCTGTCAAACAACCATGAACAGGGCAGCAAGCGTGGTCGCGATAGCAAAGCATCGCTCTCGGCAAAACAGGCAAAAGGTCCGTTTCCGCTACCTTTTCACAAAATCCCACGTTGAGGGCTCAAAGTCAGCGTTCCCCCATCGACTCGCCAAACGTTTTCGATATGGGTTTCAACAGGTAGCCAAGCACGGTATTCTTTCCGGTCTTGATCTCGACGGTAGCTGTCATCCCCGGCTGTATCTCGATCGCCTCGCCCATTCTCGGGCGCAGCGAACGGGCGTCGGCGGTCACATTGACGCGATAGAATATCTGCTCGCCCGTCGGCTTTTGCTCGGTGAGCGTGTCGGGGCTGATGTAGGTGACGCGGCCGCGCGCCGAGCCATAGATTGAGGAATCATAGGCGTCGAATTTGACCGACGCATTCTGGCCGACCCGAAGATAGGCGATATCTGTTGGCGACACCTTGGCTTCGATGATCAATTTGTCGCCGGTAGGGACGATTTGCAGCACTTCGTCGCCGGGACGCAGCACGGCGCCGATCGTCGTGAAGCGCACATTCTTGACCACCCCGTCGGTGGGCGCGAACAAGATGGCGGCATCGAGCGCAGCCACCCGCTGTTTCAACGTCTGTTCGGCGACGACGAGTTCTTCCTCGGTCCGGCTATATTCGGCCTGGAGATCCTGAAGATATTTATTCTGCCGGTTGGCGATCTGCCCTTCGATGTCGGCCACCGACCGTTGAAGGCGCATGATCTCGCTGCGGCTGACGTCGCCAAATTCGAGCAAAGGCATGTTCATTTCGAGTTCGCGGCGCGCGATCGCCTGCATGTTGCGCAAGGTGCCGATGTCTTCGGCCTGCGCGGTGCGTCGGCGACTATAGAGTTGCCGCTGATTTGCGACGAATTCGGGGAACGCCTGAACATCGTCGGTGAATGCGAGCGGACGATTGAACAGCTCGGCCTCGATGCGGCTCTTCACCGTGCGGTAGCTGGCGACCTTCGCGCGCGATTCTTCGACGGCTGCCTGAATGCGGACAGGATCGAGGACGACGAGCTTTTGTCCGCGCCGGACGCGATCGCCCTCGCGAACGAGAATTTCGCCGATCACCCCGCCGTCGGCGCTCTGGATCACCTGCACGCGTCCTGCCGGGATGACCTGTCCCATCGCGCGGCTGACCTGATCGATCTCCGCCCATCCGGCCCAGATGAGCAAGCCGATCAACGCGACTGCAGTCACGTTGATGACCATGCTGGAACGCTGAAGGATTTTGGGAAACTTCATGTTGCGCTTCCTGCCTGCGGCTGCGGAATCGCGGAGGCCGCCTTCCCGCCGCGGCGCAATGTGTCGATTACCGAAGCGGTGTCGCCATCGAGCACAACTCGTCCCCCCTGCATGACGAGCAGGCGCGACATCGCGCCGAGAAACTGCAACTTGTGCGTGACGATGACGATCGATGTCGACGGTTCGCTCGCTTTCGTCAGAAATTCGAGCACGCGCGCCTCATTTTCCTG
>JAURVS010000427.1 GCA_030655355.1 Sphingopyxis sp. | reverse complement strand
TCCTGCGTCACCGATTCCTTGTTCTTGATGTAGCCAGTCACCGACGAAAGCGTGATGGTGTCGCTGAGGTCGATGTCGATATTGCCGGTGATGCTGTCGACATCGTTGCGGACCGGTGCGTCGATGTTGCTGAACGTCGTGTAGAGACCGCGGTCAGGCAACAGGGAACGGTTGCACTCGACAAGCGGCGAGAAGCCGGGCGCACCGGGCGCAGCGCAAATGACGTCGCGGCCCGTTTCGGACAGAGCCGCTGCGATCGTCTCGCCGCGTTCGCGGCTGTGCTGATAGGTGACCTGCGCAGTGATCGCGTCGCTGGGCGTGATCAGCGCGGTGACGCCGCCGGTCAGCGTTTCATATTTGCCTTCGCGGCGCCCCTTGGTGACGTTGTAATAATAGCCGTCGGTCTTGTCGTAGTAGCCAAACGCCTTGAGCGCGATGAAGCCGCCGAGCGTGCCGGTGTTGACGACGAGACGGCCGCGCTTGGTGTCGAAGCGGCTATATCCGAACTGGCCGCGCACGCCGAAGTCTTCGGTCGGCTTGGTGCGCGTGACGTTGATCACGCCGCCGATGGTGTTGCGGCCGAACAGCGTGCCTTGCGGCCCGCGCAGCACTTCAAGACGCTCGAGGTCGAAGCTGTCGAGCAGCTGGCCGGTGTTGGTGCCGATGAAAACGCCGTCGACGACGACGCCGACCGCGGGGTCAAAGCTCTTTTCGATATCCTCGAAGCTGATCCCGCGGATCGAGATAGCGGCTGCGCTGGGCCCCGCGCCGACCGAGTCGACCACCAAGCTGGGAACGCGTCCGGCGATGTCCCGGATATCGTCGATCGTGGCCGATTCCAGCGCCGTCTGATCGAGTGCGGTAACGGCGATCGGGATCGATTGCACGCTCTCTGCGCGCTTTTGGGCGGTAACGACGATTTCGCGGAGCGCACCCTGATTTTCTTCGGCGGGGGCTTCTTGCGCCAGCGCCGGGGTGGCGAGTGCCAGCGCGACAAGTGAGACCGTGGCATAGGCGGCGGGCAGCATTCGGGCATGCGTCGACATCGGATTTCCTCCCTCTCGTGCCGCCGCATAGGCTCGTCGGTCACGTTGGAAGGCAAGGTCCGCTTTATGCCTCGAATGAACAATCATCAAAAATATCAGGCAAGCCATGAAGGCGATTATCGCCTTGAATCTATTGGCGTTGAGTTGCTCCGCCATCGACGAAAATGCCATGTCCTGACATGAATCGCGCATCGTCGGACGCCAGGAAGGCGGCGACGTCGGCGATGTCTTCGGGCTGGCCGAGCCGGCCGAGCGCAGCCTTTTCGATCCACCGCTGCTTGAACTCGGGCAACGCAGTGAAGGCGGGTGCAGTCATCGGCGTGTCGATCGCTCCGGGCTGGATGCAGTTCGCGGTAATCCCGAACGCGCCGACCTCGGCCGCGACCGATTTGGTCATGCCGAGCACCGCATGTTTTGACGCGCTGTAAGCAGCCATCCCCGCTTCGCCAAAGCTCGACATCACTGAACCGATCAGGATGATACGGCCATGCGGCGACCGCTTGAGGGGAGGGAGCGCGTCGCGCATCAGGCGGAACACTGCCGTGACATTCACCGCCATCATCGCATCGAAAAATTCGTCGCTATGCCCGTCGAGCGGCTGCATGCCGGTGATCCCGGCGCACGCCACAACAATGTCGAGCCCGCCAAAGCGCGCTTCGGCCTCCGCGACCAGCCGTGCATTGATGCCCGCTTCGGTGACGTCGGCTATCAGGTCGACTTCTCCCGCGCGGTCGATGGTCAGCACCCGCGCGCCATCGGCAATGAGACGCTGCGCGGTGGCCCGGCCAATCCCCGAACCGGCCCCGGTGACGAGTGCAGCGCGGCCGTCGAGGCGGCCGGTGGTCACAGCGAACTGCCGCCGTCGATGCGAAATTCGGCACCCGTCGCAAAGGCTGACTCATCTGATGCGAGATAAAGGAGGATTGCTGAAATTTCTTCGGGCTTGCCGAGGCGGCCGACGGGGTGAGTGGCGACCCAGCTGTCGTAGAGCGCCTGCCCATCGGAGACCTGTGCCATCACCTTTTCGAGGATCGGCGTATGGATCGCGCCGGGGTGGACCGAATTGCAACGAATGCCATAGCCCTTTCGCGCGTAATGGAGCGCGACCGACTTGGTAAGATGCGTCACTGCGGCCTTTGCGGCATTATAGGCGGCAAGATCGCCCTGCGCACGCACGCCGCACATCGACGACATGTTGATCACCGATCCGCCATGATCCTTCATCTTCGGGATGATATGTTTGCAGCCGAGGAATACGCCGTCGACGTCGACCGAAAACTCGTGGCGAAACGCTTCGAGCGTCAGATCCTCGATCGAGCCGTGGGTGGTGATCCCGGCATTGTTGACGAGGATGTCGATCCGCTCGCACGCGCCGAGTGCAGCAAGCCATTCGGCCTCTTTCGATACGTCGAGCCGGACGAAGCGCTGGCCGAGTTCGTCCGCGAGCGCTTCGCCCGCGGCCGCATCGATATCGGCGATCACGACGCTGGCCTCTTCGTCCACAAATCGGCGGACGATGTCGAGGCCGAGCCCCGACGCGCCACCCGTGACAAATGCCGTCTTGCCGGCGATCCGCCCGCGAACCTCTGCCATTGCATCCTCCCCTGTTTTCTTGCCGCACTATCATGCGGGGGGATGGCGGAGGGGACTATTTATTGCGCTAGGTGCGGGGACCGGGCTGCCGGTTCCAAGGTTCCGACGGGCTGCTGCTCCGACCGAGCGGCGCGCCGACAGGAGAGGCGGCATGAGCACGGCTTGGGATTATATCGTTATCGGTGCCGGATCCGCAGGCTGTGTGATCGCCGAGCAACTCAGCACCGATCCGCACGTCCGCGTGCTGCTGCTCGAAGCGGGCGGCAGCAATGACAGCCGCTGGGTCGCGATCCCGAAGGGCGTGGCAAAGCTCGTCACCAATCCCGACCATATCTGGGCCTATGGCGTCTCGCAACCGCGCGGCGACGGCGGCGCGCCGGGCGAAGTGTGGATCCGCGGCAAGGGGCTCGGTGGATCGTCGGCGGTGAACGGCATGATCTGGAGCCGCGGCGAACCTGCCGACTATGACGAATGGGAAAAGCTGGGCTGCACCGGCTGGAACGGTGAGGCGATGACCGAGGCGTTCCGCCAGCTTGAAGATCATGGGCTCGGGGCGAGTGCAATGCGGGGGAAGGGCGGTCCGGTCGGCGTGGCGCCGAAAATCCACAGCTATCCGCTCGCCGAAACGATGGTGCAGGCGGGGGTCGAAATGGGACTGAAGCCTGTTGATGACCTCAATGCCGCCACAGCCGATCGCGTCGGCTTTTATTCGCACAATGTCCGCCGCGGCCGACGCGAGAGCGCTGCGACAACGTTCCTGGCGCGCGCCAAAAAACGGGCGAACCTCCATATCGTCACCCATGCGATGGCCGAGCGGCTGATCTTCGCAGGTGGCCGCGTGATCGGCGTCGAGGCGAACGTCGCGGGTGAGCCGCAGCGCTTCGACTGTGCCGGTGAAGTAATCGTCTCGGGCGGTACGCTCGAAAGCCCCCTGCTGCTCCAGCGGTCGGGGATCGGCCCTGCCGACACGCTTCGTGCTGCGGGGGTCGCTCCGCTCGTCGACGCGCCCGACGTGGGTGGACGCCTTCGCGAACATCTGGGCTTTTCGATGCCGCATCGGCTGTCGCGCGATGTCGGCAGCAGCCGCAGCTTTTACGGCCTCGGCCTCGCGCGATCGATGGCGCAATATGTGCTGACGCGCGGCGGCATCATGGCGACGGGGCCGTTCGAGGTCGGCGCTTTCCTCAACCTGACGAGCCGCGATGCGCGGCCCGACCTGCAACTCTATCTGGGCGGCTACACCTTCGCAGTCGGCGACGACAAGCATCCGGTGCCGCTCAACAGCATCGACCGCAAGCCGGGGCTTACAATCTATGGTCAGCTGCTTCGCCTGACGAGCGAGGGAAGTATTCTGATTTCGGCGAGTGGCAGCGACGCGCCGCCGACTATCAAACCGAACTGGCTGTCGACGCGCGAGGATGAGCGCACTGCAATCGCCGCGGTGCATGCGATGCGCCGCTACATGGCGCAGCCGGCATTCGTTGGCCTTGTCGAGCGCGAACTCTTGCCTGGCGCTGCGGTGCAGAGTGACGCCGAAATCCTTGCAGCATTCCGGCGACTTGCGACGTGCGGGCTACACGGCGTCGGGACCTGCCGGATGGGCAGCGACAACCGCGCAGTCACCGACGCGCGCCTTCGCGTCAAAGGCGTCGATGGCCTGCGTGTCGTCGATTGCTCGGTGATGCCCGCGCCTGTGACAGGGAATACCAATGCTCCGGCAATGGCGCTCGCACTCCGCGCTGCGAGCTTGATCAGCGAGGACCGGCGAAAGCTTCGCGCGGTCGCCTAAGCCGTCTCGCGCTCCTTGAGCCAGCCGATGCCGCGACGTAGCAGGTCGTAAAAGACCGGCAGATTCCATGCGCAGCGATCGACCGTCGGCCACCAGTCCATCATTGGCTGCAAATCATAATGACCGCGGCAATGGCCGAGCGTCAGATAGAGCACCGCGCCGGCGCCATGCTGCTTGATGTAGAACACCGGATAGGTACCGGGCGCATCCTCGGCTTCAACAAATCCCGTCCCCGGACCGGTGCATTCGGTGTCGAGCAGGACGTGAAGCGCGCCATGCGTTTCGAGGTGATACAGCTCGTCGGTCGTCTCGAAAGGCTCGATGCCGCAGGTCAGCGGATGATCGGGATCGGCGACGCGGACGGTATAGGGTTCGATCGCCGGATGGCTGATGAATTGCGATCCGAGCAGGTCGGCCATCAACGGGGCCCAGCGCGGCGCATCCCATAATCCGGTGTCGAGCAGGCGCAGGATCGAATTGGTGCCGTGCAGCGCATACCAGCGTCCGCCCGTGGTGAGCCAGCGCTTGAGCGCTTCCTGCGCGGGCAGCGACGGCGTGACGTCGCAGGTGTAGGTGATGAGGATATCGGCCGCCTCGATCGCGTCGATATTATCGTAATTTTCGAACACCCGCGTGCGGACACGCGGATCGTCAGCGAGCAGCTTCAACAGCTCGAGCCGCGCAAAATCCATATCGTGCCAGACACCGCCACAGATCAGCACACAATTGATGCGGGGTGGATGTTCGCTCTCGCTCATCGCCGGTCCTCTACTGTTTATGCGTGCATTTTGCGTGCATCGCGGCTGCGGGTCACCTTGCTGTATTGATAGGTTCCTGTCGCGCACGAAACTGGCAAGAAGGCCGCGAGAGGAGAGGTGCGATGCAGCAGAGGCTGAGCGGCAAGGTCGCTTTGGTGACCGGCGGGACGAGCGGGATCGGCGCTGCGACTGTGAGGCGACTGGTGCGCGAAGGCGCGAAGGTCGTTTTCACGGGTTCGAACGCCGATGCGGCGGCTCGGGTCGAAGCTGATACCGGCGCGGTCTTTCGCGCCCACCGGGTCGAGGACGCGGCCGCGTGGGACGCACTGATGGCAGAGGTCGAGGCTGAATATGGTCGGCTCGATATTGTCTTTGCCAATGCCGGCACCGAAGCAGGCGATGCGAGCGTCGAGGATATCGACATCAACGCGTGGAACCATATCATCGGTGTGAACCAGACCGGGGTGATGCTCACCGTCCAGCATGCGATCCGCGCGATGGCGAAAAATCCGCAAGGCCCCCAGGGCTCGATCATCGTCAACTCATCGATGAACGCCCACCGCGCGATGGGCAATTACGCCGCTTATTCGGTGACAAAGGCCGCGGTGGTGGCGCTCGTCAAATCGGCAGCGATCCACTGCGCGGGCAAGGGCTATGCGATCCGCGTCAATGCCATCCTGCCGGGCGTCGTCGAAACTGACATGATCCGCGGCGTCATCGACCGGGCGCCCGACCCGGCTGCCGCGCGGGCGGCGTTCGAAGGCATGGCGCCAATGAAGCGGATGGCGCAGCTCGACGAAATCGGCGCGCTAGTCGCTTTTCTCGCGTCCGACGAGGCAGGTTTCATTTCGGGCAGCGACTATGTAATCGACGGCGCGACGACCGCCGGCATGATGGGGGTCTGATCGCGGCCAGCATCGAGCCCATGATGTTAGCTTGGTGGACCGGCGGTAAGCAATTCTGTCGATCAGTTTGATTCGGTGAATTGACCGAGGCCAGGCCGACGATTCACAATTGTCGACATTGACGTCGAATTTCTGATCCCACACCTTTGGCTCAGCAGATTTTGAATGTCTCCTTGACGAGATCGTCGCGACGGCACCGAGCACTCCTTGACCATGTTCTTTGTAACGAGAATAGGGGAGCCGCGAGTGCGGACGAGCGCAACGAAGGTCATATAAGATAATTTAACATAATATATATTATCGGATAATTAGAATGAGCGACGCTGCAGTCCAATCTCCCATCACTCGCCTCCTCGCCATCATGGCGAAGCTTCGTGATCCCGATGGCG
>JAURVS010000419.1 GCA_030655355.1 Sphingopyxis sp. | reverse complement strand
GGCCTTCTCGCCGATCGTCGCGCCGCTGCAATGCCCGTGGGGCGAGAAGGCGCTGGGCAATTATCTGGGTGCCAATCGCGAAGCGTGGACGGTTTACGATGCCTGCGCGATGATCGCGAGCGGCGCGCGCGTTCCCGACTTACTCGTCGATCAGGGGGAGGCGGACAATTTCCTGACCGAGCAGCTCAAGACGCATCTGTTGGTCGAGGCGTGCGAACTGGCGGGGCAAAAGGCCGAAATCCGGGTGCAGCCGGGTTATGACCACAGCTATTATTTCATCTCGACCTTTTTGGCCGAGCATGTCGCCTGGCATGCGGAGCGGTTGAAGGCGTGACGGCACCCCTCCCTTCAGGGAGGGGGTAGGCGAGGGAATGTGAGGTTGCTGAACCCTCCCCGCTGAGACTAGCGAACAAGTTTGCAAGTCTCGCTGCCCCTCCCGCAGGCGGGAGGGGTTTTAACGATGCTCGGGGATCAGCAGGGTCGACCCGGTCGTCCGGCCTGCCTGCAAGTCGGCATGCGCTCGTGCCGCATCCTGCAATCCATAGCGCTGTCCGACCGTGATTTTCACCGCACCCGATGCGATCATTTCGAACACACGCGCGGCGCCTGCGGCGCGTTCGCCGGGATTG
The DNA here is from genome assembly GCA_030655355.1 of Sphingopyxis sp. Lineage (GTDB taxonomy): Bacteria > Pseudomonadota > Alphaproteobacteria > Sphingomonadales > Sphingomonadaceae > Sphingopyxis. The sequence goes on along the minus strand of JAURVS010000419.1, from coordinate 2,986 downwards.
AGATAATAGTCGAACAAGGTCGGGCGCGTGACGAACTGCGATCCGTGCTGGGCGAGGATACCGAGATTGACGCCGGTTACCGGGCCGCCGGCATTGCCATAGCTCACGATCAGCCCGCGGCGCGCGGTGGCTTTGAGCGACACGTCCCATGTCGCCATGCCGATACCGTCGAAAGTGACGGGGACGCCCTGACCGTCGGTAATCTCGCGAACATGCGCCGCGACATCGTCGGTCTTGTACATCAGCACATGGTCGGCCCCGGCTTCGCGCGCGGCTTGCGCCTTGGCATCGGTGCTGACAGTTCCGATCACCGTGGCGCCGATCGCTTTCAGCCACTGGACGAGGATCAGTCCGACCCCGCCCGCGGCGGCGTGGACGAGTATGGGCGAGCCCGCCTGAACGTTGGCGCAGCGTTCGACGAGCATTTCGACCGTGCAGGCCTTCAGCAGAGCAGCCGCGGCAGTGTCATCGTCGATATTGGCGGGCAGCTTGAATAGCGAGGCGGCGCCGACGATTCGCGCGCTGGAGTAAGCGGTGCGTTCGGGGCCGAAGGTCGCGACGCGATCGCCGGGCTGGAGACCGTGGACATCGGCACCGACGGCGATGACTTCGCCCGCCGATTCAACGCCGAGCCCGCTGGGCAGCGGGACGGGATAGGTGCCGTCGCGATGATAGGTGTCGAGATAGTTAAGCCCGACCGCGGTCTGGCGGATAAGCACCTGGCCGGGACCGGGATCGCCCAGCGTGACCTCGCGCCAGTTTATGACCTCGGGTCCGCCCTGGCTTTCGATAAAGGCTTCGATCGCTTGCATGTGCCGCTCTCCTGCTGTCCGGACCATCTGGTGGGCCTGACCGGAGAGCGCAAGGGCGGTGCGTTCATCAATATCGTCGTTGCGAGGAGCCGAAGGCGACGCGGCAATCGCCCGCTATCGGCCTTGCGTCAGGCCGATGGCGGGAGATTGCTTCGCTAAGCTCGCAATGACGAATTATTTCGACGGGCGGCGCGGGCTGCGCTGACCGAAAGGCTTGGGCTTGTAGCGATCGGTGGGCTTGCCGCCCGGTCCGCCCGGACCGCGCGGACGATCGCCAAAGCCGCGGTCGCCGCCGGGCGTGCGGCCCAGCGTGCTGCGCGGGGCGCCATCGCGGGGACCACTATGGCCGCCGCCATGACCCGGCTTGTCGCGGCGCGGCGGATAGGTCGGGCCATCGGGTGCGGGCGTGATCGAGACGCCGCTGTCGTCTTCGCCATCCTCGTTGGCGCTGCGCACCACGGCTTCGGCAAAGCGATCGGCAATCGCGCGCGGGATGTTGAACATTGTTTCCTTGGGACCGATGCGGATCGCACCAATCTCATTCTTGCTCACATGGCCGCGGCGGCAGAGCAGGGGCAGGATCCAGCGCGGATCGGCATTCTGGTGACGACCGATGTTGAGGCGGAACCAGACGCTGTCTTCAAAGCCTTCGCGCTGATCGCCACCGGCGCCGCGTTCGGGACGCTCGAAGCGCTCGCCGCCACGCTCCGGACGGCCTGCGGTGTCCCGGCCGCGCGGGCCGTTGTCGAGGAGATCTTCGGGCGGCGGCATCAGCGCGCGGTGCGCCTGAACCAGCGATGCGGCGATGTCCTCGGGGGTGCGCTCGGCCATCAGCCGCTGCGCCAGCTCGAGATCTTCGGCTTCATGTTCGACGGGAGTGAGCAGCTTTTCCATCAGCCGTTCCTGATCGCGCTTGCGCACGTCGGCGGCGGTCGGCGCGTCCATCCATTCGGCGTTGATGCGTGCACCACGCAGCATGCCGTCGACGCGGCGGCGGCGCGGATAGGGGACGATGATGACCGCGGTGCCCTTTTTGCCCGCGCGGCCGGTGCGGCCCGAACGGTGCTGGAGCGCTTCGGCATCGCGCGGAATTTCGACGTGGATGACAAGGCTGAGCGTCGGTAGATCGATGCCGCGTGCGGCGACATCGGTTGCGACGCAGACCTTCGCGCGGCGGTCGCGGAGCGCCTGCAACGCTGCGTTGCGCTCATTCTGGCTATGCTCGCCCGACAGGGCGACTGCGGCGAAACCGCGTTCTACCAGGCTGGCGTGGAGGCGGCGCACATTGTCGCGCGTCGCGCAGAACAGCATCGCGGTTTCGGCGTCATGCAGACGGAGCAGGTTGACGACTGCGCCTTCGATGTCGGCGGGGGCGACGGTGACGGCTTGATAGGCGATATCGCCATGGCCACGATCCTGGCCAACGGTCGAAATGCGCAGCGCGTCTTTCTGGTACCGCTTGGCGAGCTGGACGATCGGGTTGGGGATCGTTGCCGAGAAGAGCAATGTGCGGCGCGTCGCGGGGGTGCCGTCGAGGATTTCTTCGAGATCGTCGCGGAAGCCCATGTCGAGCATTTCGTCGGCTTCGTCGAGCACGGCGACGCGGAGCGCAGTGAGGTCGAGCGCGCCGCGTTCGAGGTGATCGCGCAGACGGCCGGGGGTGCCGACGACGATCTGCACGCCTTGGCCGAGGGCACGGCGTTCCTTGCTGGCGTCCATGCCGCCGACGCAGGTCGCGATGCGCGCGCCAGCCTTGGCATAGAGCCAGCTGAGTTCGCGGCTAACCTGCAATGCGAGTTCGCGCGTCGGCGCGATGATCAGCGCGAGCGGCGAGGTCGCGAAGGGCATACGGCCTTCTTCGAGCAGCTCGTCGCCCATTGCGAGGCCGAAAGCGACGGTCTTGCCCGATCCGGTCTGGGCGGAGACGAGCAGATCGCGGCCCTTGGCCTGATCTTCGCTGACTTGCGTCTGGACGGGGGTGAGCGCTTCATAGCCGCGCGCGGTAAGGGCGTCCGAAAGGACGGGGGAAAGATTTTCGAAAGGCATATTTATCTAAATAGAATAGGCGGTCACCGGTGCGGTGACAGGCCGACAGAAAAGGGGCTCAATGGGCTTAAATCACCTGTCCGGCAGCGTGTCCGCTAGCCCAGGCCCATTGAAAATTATAGCCGCCT
>JAURVS010000278.1 GCA_030655355.1 Sphingopyxis sp. | reverse complement strand
ACTTGTCCGACGATGTGAACGCCTTGCCCGAAACTATGAACAGCCTGTTTACCAGAGGATTTCAGCCGATGTTGAGTCCCTCTGATTTAGAGCAAATCGCGTCGGAAAAATCCCCCCCCGACGTAGAAAATATGGAATGATTATGATCGAGAATCAGAAAATCCGGCCCGCACAGGTCATCGGCCCCTTGGGAGAACCGTTGACGCTGGACTCGCTGCCGCCCCCGTCGACGACTCGCTGGGTCGTTCGCCGCAAGGCAGAAGTCGTCGCGGCCGTTAACGGCGGACTTTTGAGCGTCGATGAAGTGTGCGAACGCTACAGCCTGACACTCGAGGAATTTGCGAGCTGGCAGCGATCGATCGATCGCAGCGGCATGCCGGGGCTGCGCGTCACGCGCATCCAGCACTATCGCGACCTTTATGAGCGCCAACAGCGCTTTTAAGGGCTTGACCGGACCAGTCACAGAGAGAGGGCGCTTCGGGCGCCCTCTTTTTTTGCGCGCAATTTCGGCGATATGACGATTTGATTGCAACCCTTACGTTCACCCGGCGTTAAGCCCCGGAGTCAACTTTGGGAGTCTCTTAATATGCGCAAGATGTTCATTACCCTCGCTGCTACCTCGGCCCTCGCTCTTGGCGCCTGCCAGAGCCCCGCTGCCGACAAGGTCGAAGATCAGGCTGAAGCAAAAGCCGACGTGATCGACGAACAGGCTGACGCAATGCCCGAAGGCCCGGCGAAGGAAGCGACTGAGGCAAAGGCCGACGCCGTTGAAGCCGCTGGCGAAGAAAAGGCCAACGCGATCGACGACAACGGCGAAATCGCGCCGTCGGAAGTTGGCGCGACGCCGGCCGATCCCGCCAAGAAATAAGGGCTGCCTCCCCTAAAGGGCAGCGCGAAGGGCGCCGGAACCACGTTCCGGCGCCCTTTGTCGTGCGCGCGATTATTTTCGCCGCGTGTGATCTCGATCACCTCTCGCGCCGCCCGCAACAGCTATTAACGCTATCGGGACGGGAAGCTGCTTTCGGCGACCCGTTCCACGGACCACCCCCCCGCTGCGACCCTGCGACCCAAGGCGGCGGGGGGGACTAGTCCGCGCGCTCCAGCGTCCGCAACACATCTTGTACCCCCGGTGCATCGCGATCGGCGCGAAGCGCTTCGATGGCCCGCGCAACATCCAGACGGTATTCGGCCACTCCGGCTGACTCGCCCGCCCATTCAGCCCCCATCGATTTGACCAGATTTCTTGCCGCGACATTCTCCGACAAGATATGCACGTCGAGCACCCCAAGCTCTTCGGCGCGGCAATGCACCAGCCGCGCCGCCGTCATCATCCTTGCAAGGCCGCGCCCCTGAAATTCGTCAAGCACCGCGATCGAAAACTCGCCCGCAGGCCCATCATGGCGATAGCGCACCGCGTGGACCGACCCGATCGCGGGCCGACCGGGGCAATCGCTGCACAGCGCGCCCCAGGCGATATGATCGTGCCCGTCGACATCGGCCAGCCGATGAACCACTGCATCGGGCAGCGTCGATGCGGGAGAGAAAAAGCGTAGATAACGCGATTCAGCCGACAGCTTGGCGATCCCCTCGCGAATCCGTTCCTCATCATCGGGACGGATCGTACGCAGGCATACGGCGGTTCCATCGTTCAGCGCGCTGAACACCTCGACATCGTCGATCCGCCTTGCCCGCCCGTGCGCCTGCCTGTCCGTCCCGGTCATCGCGGCCTCCAGGATAGTGACGATAGACAAGGATCCTGCGGCCCGCAATCCGCGCGCGCCGCATGCCCAAACCGGCCGCGAGAAATCGGTGAGATGTTGAAAGCCGGGCCCGTTCTAAGTTGGTAATTGTTGCACGTCCAAGTCTGAAAGGTTGCAGGTCGATGATCCATACGCGGCCAGAAGATATTGTTGCAGGAGTCGCTGACTTCGAAGGGCTCGGTGATCGCCTCACCCGGCTGCGGAGGACAAAGGGGCTCAGCAAGACCGACCTTGCCGAACAGCTTGGCGTGACCGTCACATCGATCTGCTATTGGGAACAGGGCCGGTCGCGGCCCCGGCTGGCGCGCCTCCAGCAACTTGCCGAATTGCTCGGCACCTCGCCCGCCGAACTGCTCAGCCGCGACACGTCACCGGGCGGCGATCATCTCGCCGATCTCGTCACTCGCATGCGCGCCGAAATTGCCCACGCCGCCGGCACCACGCCAGCGAAAGTGCGGATCGTCATAGAGATATAGTCGCGACCCGGGACCGCCCTAGGAATCGTCGCCCATCCGCAATGCGGCGATGAACGCCTCCTGCGGGATGTTCACATTGCCATATTCGCGCATCCGCTTTTTGCCCTCTTTCTGCTTTTCGAGCAGCTTTTTCTTGCGGGTCGCGTCACCGCCATAGCATTTGGCGGTCACATCCTTGCGCAGCGCGGCGATCGTTTCGCGCGCGATCACCTTGCCGCCGATCGCGGCCTGGATCGGGATCTTGAACATATGGCGTGGGATCAGGTCCTTGAGCCGCTCGCACATGCCGCGGCCGCGCGTTTCGGCGGTGCCGCGGTGGACGATCATGCTCAGCGCATCGACAGGTTCGTTGTTGACGAGAATGCTCATCTTGACGAGGTCGCCCGGCCGATGCCCGACCTGATGATAATCGAATGACGCATAGCCGCGGCTGATGCTTTTCAACCGGTCGTAAAAATCGAACACGACTTCGTTGAGCGGCAGCTCATAGGTGATTTGCGCGCGGCCACCGACATAGGTCAGATTCTTCTGAACCCCGCGGCGATCCTGACACAGTTTCAGGATCGGGCCGAGATATTCGTCGGGCACGTAAATCACTGCCTCGATCCACGGCTCCTCAATCTCTTCGATGCGGTTGGGATCGGGCATGTCCGCGGGATTATGGAGTTCAATCTCCTTCGCCGCTTCATTCTTGGTGTGGCCGAGCTTGAGCTTGTACACCACCGACGGCGCAGTCGTGATCAGGTCGAGATCATATTCGCGCGTCAACCGCTCCTGAATAATCTCGAGGTGAAGAAGGCCAAGGAAGCCGCAGCGGAAGCCGAAACCCAGTGCCGCGCTGCTTTCCATCTCGAACGAGAAACTGGCGTCGTTGAGGCGCAGCTTCTGGATGCTCTCGCGCAGTTTTTCAAAGTCGTTCGCGTCGGTCGGGAACATCCCGCAAAATACGACAGGCTGGACTTCCTTGAATCCCGGAAGCGCCTGCGTCGCCGGCTTTTTCGCGTCGGTGACCGTGTCGCCGACACGCGCCTGCGCAACATCCTTGATCTGTGCGGTGATGAACCCGATTTCGCCGGGGCCGAGTTCGGTGAGTTGCTCGATCTTCGGCGTAAAACAGCCGACGCGATCAATAAGATGCGTCGTGCCAGCCTGCATGAATTTGATCTGCTGGCCTTTTTTCAGCACACCGTCGATCACGCGGACGAGAATGACGACGCCCAGATAGGGATCGTACCAGCTGTCGACGAGCATCGCGACGAGCGGCGCGTTCGCGTCGCCCTTCGGCGGCGGGATGCGTGTCACGATCGCCTCCAGCGCTTCCTCGATGCCGATACCGGCCTTGGCGCTCGCCAACACCGCATTATCGGCGGGCAGCCCGATGATGTCTTCGATCTCGGCCTTCACCTTGTCGACGTCGGCGGCGGGCAGATCGATCTTGTTGATCACCGGCACGATCTCATGGTCATGTTCGATCGACTGATACACGTTCGCCAGCGTCTGCGCCTCGACCCCTTGCGCCGCATCTACAACGAGCAGCGCGCCTTCGCAGGCTGCGAGGCTGCGCGACACTTCATAGGCGAAATCGACGTGACCGGGCGTGTCCATCAGGTTGAGCTCATAGGTCTCACCGTCATGCGCCTTGTACGACAGGCGCACCGTCTGCGCCTTGATCGTGATCCCGCGCTCTTTCTCGATATCCATATTGTCGAGAACTTGTGACGACATTTCGCGTGCGGTCAGCCCGCCGGTGAACTGGATCAGCCGGTCGGCCAGCGTCGACTTGCCGTGATCGATGTGCGCGATAATCGAGAAATTGCGGATATGGGACATAGCTGTGGTCATGCGCCGCGCACTAGCAGCGGAATGCCGCGCTGTCAGCACCGGAAGCTACGGCCTGAATCGGCACGTCCTGTCGCCCTGATCGCGCCTCGAAAAGTCGCTGGTCGAAGTGGGGTTGCCGCCGGGAGCCGCGCCGATAGGGTAAGCGCTTCACCACCGGGAGACTTGCCATGCGCCGAACGATCGCTGCCACCCTTTGCGCCCTGTTGCTCGCCGCGCCGGCAGCCGCCGAGACATTGCTCGTCGGCAACAAGGGCGAAGATACTTTGAGCCTTATCGCGCTTGCATCGGGCGAGGAACTGGCGCGCCTGCCCACGGGCAAGATGCCGCACGAAATTGCGGTGTCTCCCGATGGCAAGCAAGCCGCGGTCGTCGCTTATGGCAGCACGACGATCGATGTGTTCGACG
>JAURVS010000407.1 GCA_030655355.1 Sphingopyxis sp. | reverse complement strand
GCACGATCCACGAGTCGCTGCAAAAGGCGCTGCGCGGTCTGGAGACGGGGCTTTCGGGCTTCAATTTCGTCGACCGGCTCAAGGGCGCGAGCCACGATCAACTTCGCAGCGAGCTGGCGAAGGCGACGCCCGACCGGCTGCTCAATGCCGCGCAGGCGATCCGCGAGGGGCTGCCGCTGTCCGAGATCAACCGCATCGCCGGTTATGACATGTGGTTCCTCGAACGGATCGAAGAGATTGTCGAAGCCGAGAAAGAAGTCTGCGCCAATGGCCTGCCGCGCGACGCTGAAGGGCTGCGCAAGCTCAAATCGATGGGCTTTTCGGACAAGCGCCTCGCCTATCTGGCGCTCCAGTCGGCGAACCTGCGTCCGGGCTCGAAGCGTGCGACAGCGCGCGGCAGCGGCCTGATCCACGAAGCGGTGAAGGCAATGACCGGCGGCGTGACCGAGATGGAAGTGCGCGCGCTGCGTCACAAGCTCGGCGTGCGCCCGGTGTTCAAGACCATCGACACTTGCGCCGCCGAATTCCAGGCGCAGACGCCTTATCTTTATTCGACCTATGAAGCGCCGACCTTTGGCGAGCCCGAGTGCGAAGCGAACCCGACGGATCGGCAGAAGATCGTCATCCTTGGCGGCGGCCCGAACCGGATCGGGCAGGGGATCGAGTTCGATTATTGCTGTTGCCACGCCTGCTTCGCGCTCGAAGAGGCGGGGTATGAAACGATCATGATCAACTGCAACCCGGAGACGGTTTCAACCGATTATGACACGTCGGACCGCCTCTATTTCGAGCCGCTGACCGCTGAAGATGTGCTCGAAATCCTTCATGTCGAGCAACAGAATGGCACGCTCGTCGGCGTGATCGTCCAGTTCGGCGGGCAGACGCCGCTTAAGCTGGCGCAGGCGTTGTCGGATGCGGGGATTCCGATCCTCGGCACATCGCCCGACGCGATTGATCTGGCCGAAGACCGCGAGCGTTTCGCGGCGCTCGTCAACAAGCTGGGCTTGAAGCAGCCCGAAAATGGCATTGCGCGCAGCCGCGAAGAGGCGATCGCGGTCGCGACGCGCATCGGCTATCCGGTGCTCACGCGGCCGAGCTATGTGCTCGGCGGCCGCGCGATGGAAATCGTCGACGATCAGGCGCAGCTCGAAAATTACATTGAGACCGCAGTGCAGGTATCGGGCGACTCGCCGGTGCTGATCGACCGCTATCTGCGCGACGCGATCGAGGTCGATGTCGATGCGCTGTGCGATGGCGTCGACGTGGTCGTCGCGGGCGTGCTCCAGCATATCGAGGAAGCCGGCGTCCATTCGGGCGACAGCGCCTGCTCGATCCCGCCCTACAGCCTGTCGGCCGAAATCATCGCCGAGATCGAACGCCAGACCGAAGCTTTGGCGCGCGCGCTCGAAGTCCGCGGGCTGATGAACATCCAGTTCGCGGTCAAGGGTGACGAAGTCTATCTGATCGAGGTCAACCCGCGCGCCAGCCGCACCGTGCCTTTCGTCGCGAAAGCGGTGGGGTCGCCGATTGCAAAGATCGCGGCGCGGGTCATGGCAGGCGAGAAGCTCGCCGACCTGCCCAAGATCAATCGCGACATCAAGCACGTCGCGGTGAAGGAAGCCGTATTCCCGTTCGCGCGCTTCCCCGGTACCGATCCGGTGCTCAGCCCCGAAATGAAGTCCACCGGCGAAGTCATGGGGATTGATAGCAATTTCAATCTCGCCTTTGCCAAGGCGCAGCTTGGTGCCGGCGATCGCCTGCCGACCGATGGCCGCGTATTCGTGTCGGTCAAGGACAGCGACAAGCCTCGCATCCTCGGTGCAGTGCGCCAGTTGACCGCATGGGGTTGGAAAGTGATCGCGACCGGCGGGACGGCAGATTATCTGGCGGCCGAAGGGCTCGAGATCGAGCGCGTCAACAAGGTGGCCGAAGGCCGCCCGCATATCGTCGACCGGATCAAGGACGGTGATGTGCAATTGATCTTCAACACCACCGAGGGTTGGCAGAGCCTGCAGGACTCGCAGTCGATCCGTGCTTCGGCGCTCGGCGCCGACATCGCTTATTACACGACCGCCGCCGCCAGCGATGCTGCGACCCAGGCGATCGGGGCTTTGCGCTCGCACTCTCTTGAAGTGAAGCCGCTTCAGGACTATTATTGAACCACCGCTCCACCCCCCGACATTGACGGAACAGCGGCGCAGCCGCCCGGCGAAGTTTCGCTGGCGCTGGATTATTGACGAAGGACAACAGGATAATGGCAAGCGTTGAAAAGGTGCCGATGTTGGCAGAAGGCTATGAGAAGATGAGCACGCAGCTCTCTGCACTCAAAGCCGAGCGACCGTTGATCGTCGATGCGATCGAGGAAGCGCGCGCCCATGGCGACCTTTCGGAAAATGCCGAATATCACGCCGCGAAAGAGCGTCAGGGCCAGGTCGAAGCGACGATCGGCGATCTCGAAGACAAGCTTTCGCGTGCGCAGGTTATCGATCCGACGATGCTGTCGGGCGACCGTATCGTGTTCGGCGCGACCGTCACTCTCGCCGACGAAGACGAGAAGCCGGTGCGTTACCAGATCGTCGGCCAGGCCGAAGCCGATGCGAAGGATGGCAAGATCAGCTATAATTCGCCGCTCGGCCGCGCGCTGATCGGTCGCCGTGTCGAGGACGAGATCGAAGTCACCGTGCCCGCGGGCGATAAATATTATCTGGTGAAGAAAATCGAATTCATTTGATGAGGCGCTGACGATGAAGCCGCAGGAAGCGCCGCTGGTCACAGGCTATGCGCTGCTGTGCGTCATCGTCTTCGTCCTGTTGTGGATTACCGGGTCCCAGATCGACGCGATCGTGCGCGCGGGATTCATTCCCGCGCGTTTCGGGTCGGAGCTGATCCTGCCGCCCGGGGCGATGGTGCCCTTTGTGCTGACGCCTTTGTCGTCGGCGCTGCTGCACGGCGGCGTGCTGCACATCGTCTTCAACGTCGTCGTGCTGCTGTTTATCGGTCGCCAGCTGGAAGCGCCGCTCGGCTCCAAGGCGATGGCGATATTGTTGCTGGCGGGCGCTTATGGCGGCGCGCTAGCGCAATTTCTGGCCGATCCGCAGTCGGCGGTGCCCATGATCGGCGCAAGCGGGGCGATTTCGGCGCTGATCGCGGTGTTTGCGTTGATCTTCAGTCGGTCGCAGGCGCCCGCCATCGGTCCGATCCCGGGGCATTGGGTGCGGGCTTTATGGCTCGCCGCAGCGTGGATCGGGCTTCAGTTGCTGATTGGCTTTGCCGGCGGCGGCGGTTTTGGCGCGGTTGCGATCTGGGCGCATGTCGGCGGCTTCCTCGCGGGTCTGTTTCTCGCACGGCCGCTGCTGCGCTGGCGTTTCGGGGCGCGGTAGCCTTAATCCTCTTTGCCATCCCGGGCTTGACCCGGGATCCACCGCAGCGCTGAAGTCATGGGTCCCGGATTAAGTCCGGGGTGACGACGATGCGGAACGGCGCGCAATGGATCCATTGCGGCCTATCCCGCGAGCAAGCCACCCGCCAACAGCATCGCAACGCGCACATCGATCCCGCAGCCTTCGGCGCGCTTCGCTGCGACAAAATCTGCGATACGGTTCAGCGCGACGCGGTGGACGATAATGTCCTCGCCATCGACCCCGCCGCCTTCGCCGACTTTGGTCAGCCCGGTCGCAACGAGCAGAGTGAAGCTTTCGCTCACCATTCCCGGCGAGCTGTAGAATTCGCCGACGGTGCGCCAATGGGCGGCGTGATAGCCGGTTTCCTCTTCCAGTTCGCGTTGCGCCGCGATCTCCGATCCCTCGCCGGCTTCATGGTCACCGACCAGCCCCGCCGGCAGTTCGAGACACCGGACCTTCAAAGGCACGCGATATTGTTCGACGAGAATGACGTGGCGACCGTCGGCGTCGTCATCGATCGCGAGGATCACCGCGGCGTGAATGCCGCGCGAGCGCGAGACATACTCCCACGTGCCCTGTTGCTTGACCGTGATGAAGCGGCCTTCCCACTGCGTCTCGATGGGGGTGTCGGGGCCGGGGCGGCTCATATCAATCCTATCGTCATTGCGAGCGAAGCGAAGCAATCCACGAGCGGCTTGCCACCGCTCTGGATTGCCATGCGGCTGCGCCGCTCGCAATGACGAACAGCTTAGATTTCGATCAGACGGTCGGGGAGTTCGTTGGGATTTTCGCTGCCGCGCGGAAAATGTTCGGCAAGGACGATCCCCATCTGGCGCACCGCCTCCGCCATGCCTTCACCCGGCTGGCCCGCGCGCACGCGTTCGATCAGCGCCGCCATGGCATTGCCCCACACGTCAGCTGAAACCTTTGCGGCGATCGCTTCGTCGGCGACGATGTCTGCGCGATGTTCTTTCAGGCTGAGATACAGCAGCACGCCGGTGCGGCCGACGGTCTTGCCCTCGGTCCCGACCTTGAACAGGTCGATCGCCCGCGCACGCACGCGCTCAGCCTTGATGCTCCGCGGCGTCACTGCCATGCGCAAGGGGCGCCACAGCAGGATCAGCCACATGCCGATCCATTTGATCACACCGATCGCAATGACGATGCCGAGCCATTGATTGGCGGTCAGCTCATGCCCCCAACCGCCCGTCAGGCGATCGTAAAGGCCGCGATAGAACTCGGGGAACAGCGCGATCACCGACATGGCGAGGAAGGCGATGATGCTCGCCCACACCAGCGCGACATCGTCATAATCGTTCGATTTGGCTGCAACGACAGCGACGATCTCGCCGCTCGTATGCGCTTCGGCCGCCGCGACCGCCGATGTCACGATATCGTGATCGGCTTCGCTCACATGGCTGATCTTTTTGGGCATTTCCTGCGTCCCCTACCAGCCGCCGGAGGCGCCGCCGCCCCCGAAAGAACCGCCGCCGCCGGAGAAGCCGCCAAAGCCGCCGCCGCCTCCGCCGCCGCCCCAGCTAGACCCGCCCCCGCCCCATGATGAGCCGCCGCCTGAGCCCCAATGATCGTCATCGTCGCCGCCCCAGATGATGATAGGCGCATCCCACGGCCGGTCCTTGCCGCGCTTCTTGCCGCGCCGCGACCGGCTCGACAGCCAGGGAATGATGAAGAAGATGAAGAAGATGAAGCCGATGAAGAAAAGCCCGCCGAAATTGCCGTCATCGGCGCGGTCGCGCTCGGCCTTGTCGGCGGCGGCCGCGCGGGCAGCGGCCTCTTCGGGGGTCAGCTGGATCTGCTCGGCGATCGCATTGACGCCGTCCTGAATGCCGCCGGGCATGTCGCCCGCCTTGAATTTCGGCGTGACAACATCGCGAATGATCCGACCTGACAGCGCGTCGGTGAGGATCGGTTCGAGCCCATAGCCGACCGAAATATTCATCCGCCGCTCGTTCGGCGCGATCAGAAAGACGACGCCATCATCCTTGGCCTCGTCACCGATCCCCCACGCGCGGCCGAGCTTATAGCCATAGTCGGAGATGTCATTGCCCTCGAGGTCGCTGACGGTCGCGACGACGAACTGATGCCCCGTCTTTTGCTCGATCGCGAGCAGCTGCGTATTGAGCGCAGCTTCTTCGGCGGCTGGGATGATGTCCGCCTGATCGACCACCGGATTGCCGGCGAGCTTCGGAAAAGTCTGCGCCGCGGCAGGGGCCGCCGAAAGCAACAGCAGCCCGGTTAGAGCGGCTGTTGCCAGCGGACGAAAGAAGGCGGTCAGGCCCAATTTATTTATCAAAACTTGACCGACGGAGCCTGGTTGGCGTTGGGCGTGATTGCCTTGTATGGCGTCATCGGCTTGGCGCCATGGACGATCTTGGCCCCGATGATGTCGGGGAAGGTGCGGATCGTCGTGTTATAATCCTGCACCGCGCCATTATAGTCCTGAACCGACACGTTGATGCGGTTTTCGGTGCCCTCGAGCTGGGTCATCAAATCGGCAAAACGCGCTTGGCTCTTGAGGTCGGGATAGGCCTCGACGGTCGCGAGCAGACGGCCGAGCGAACTCGACACATTGCCCTGCGCCTGCTGGAACGCCTGGACCTTGGCGGGGTCTTCCAGATCGTCGGTGCTCAGTTTGACCTGTGTCGCCGAGGCGCGCGCCTGGATGACGCCTTGCAGCGTCGATTGCTCGATCTGCGATGCGCCCTTGGCGGTTTCGACGAGGTTGGGGATCAGGTCGGCGCGGCGCTGATAGGCGGCCTCGACATTCGCCCATTTCGCCTTCGCGGCTTCTTCCTTGGTAGGAACGCTGTTGATGCCGCAAGCGGACAGCGACATGGCCGCGACAGGGATGATAAGCCAACGGGCAGAACGCAAAGTCATGGGTTAAGCACTCCCTCCGCGCGGCACGGCGCCGCGCCAACTGCCTTAATATAGTAAGACGCCCCGTCCCCCGCAATCATTGACGCGGATAATCGCATCATGCAGTCTGAAGTCACAGGCGCAGCGACCAAAGGGGACGTAACACGATCAAGGATTTCAAGGCTTTTTTGAACCAGGGCAATGTGATGGGCCTCGCGGTCGGGGTCATCATCGGCGCCGCGTTCGGGACGATCGTGAAATCGCTGACCGACGATGTGCTGATGCCCTTCATCGGTTTCGTCACCGGCGGCGGGGTCGATTTCACCAACAAATATCTGATCCTGTCGGGCGGCGACAAGGTGACCGAAGGCATGACGCTGGCGGCGGCCAAGGCGACTGGTGCGAATGTGATGGCGCTCGGCAGCTTTGCCACCGCGGTGATCAATTTCGTGCTGCTCGCGTTTGTCGTCTTCCTGCTGGTCCGTCAGGCCGCCAAGTTCATCAAACCCGCCGAAGAGCCTGCAGCCGGGCCGAGCGAAGTCGAGCTCCTTACCGAAATCCGCGACGAGCTGAAAAAGCGGCCGTGATCGATCCGCGATGAAATGCACGCTGCGCCCTTTCATTCGGCGGGCGGGCACCCTATATGGGTCCTGTCGGTTTCGGCCGACTATGGTGATAAATGGTGTCGTGAAATAGACACAGCGGACCCGGGGGCAGTACCCGGCGGCTCCACCACAAACCCGCCGATCCGCCAAGGAAGAGCGGGCTTCTGAGGGGGCCGAACCAGGATCGACGTGTGTTCAAAGACGATATTTTTGCCCGGGCTGAGTAACCCGTTCAAGGCTCAAAACCAATAGGTGCTAACGATAACGAAGCACTCGCTCTGGCTGCGTAACCTTTAGGCCTCACGGCCGA
>JAURVS010000274.1 GCA_030655355.1 Sphingopyxis sp. | reverse complement strand
CTGAGGTTAACCGCCATGCGCGGGTAAGCCGGATCGGTTGGCGTCCAGTGGGTCGTGCACCCGCAAGTTTGACAATGCCACAGGTCTAAAGCGCGATCACCCTGTTGGTATGAGACGCCTTCGCCCTCCACGGTGACTGCCTTGGGAAGACAATGGTGCCACAGTCCACCGGTGCGCCGACATATCGAGCAGTTGCATTCGCCCGCATCCGAGGGAGTTTCTCGGAGGATCATGTGGATACGCCGGCAATGGCAGCTTCCATAGTGCTCGCTCATCGTCGGAGCATCCCACATCCGGCGAATGTGCGCAATTGGTCGTTAGCAGCCCTCGGTCCCATTCTGTATTTCAAGCAGCGGTCACTTCCAGCCCGCGCTGTACAGCAGGGCGTGCAAGCCCCGCATCGAGCCAGCGTTGGACGTGCGCGAAGCGGTCGAAACCGACGATCTCGCGCGCGTCGTAGAAGCCGATCAGGTTGCGGACCCAGCCGAGCAGCGAGATGTCGGCGATGCTGTAGTCGGCGCCCATCACCCATTCGCGTCCGTCGAGCCGCGCATCCAGCACGCCGAGCAGGCGTGTCGATTCTGCCGCGTACCGGTCGCGCGGACGCTTGTCCTCATATTCGCGGCCCGCAAATTTGTGGAAGAAACCGAGCTGCCCGAACATCGGGCCGACGCCGCCCATCTGCCACATCAGCCACTCGATCGTCTCGTAGCGCATGTTCGGATCGGGCGAGAGGAACAGGCCGCTCTTGTCGGCGAGATAGATCAGGATCGCGCCCGATTCGAAGAGCGCGAGCGGCGTTCCGCTCGGACCTTCAGGATCGTAGATCGCCGGAATCTTGCCATTGGGGTTGAGCGCCAAGAAGGCGGGGTCATGGCTTTCGTTCGCCATGATGTCGATGCGGTGCGCTTCATAAGCGAGGCCGGTCTCCTCGAGCATAATGCCGACCTTGACGCCGTTCGGCGTCGGAGCGGAAAAAAGCTGCAGCCGATCGGGGTGCTGCGCGGGCCAGCGAGTGAAGATCGGATGGTTGACACTCATGCGCTCTGGTCCAGCTTGGCCTGCTGATGGTGGCGGATGACTTCATCGATGATGAAGCGAAGGAATTTTTCGCTGAATTCGGGGTCGAAATCGGCATCGCGGGCAAGGCTGCGCAGCCGCTCGATCTGGCGCTCCTCGCGCGACGGGTCGGCGGGCGGCAAGCCGTCGCGCGCTTTGAGCTCACCCACGGCCTTGGTGACCTTGAACCGTTCGGCGAGCATATAGACGAGCGCGGCATCGATATTGTCAATGCTTTGGCGATAGCGGCTCAGTTGGTCGTCCATGGATGCTCGGCTCCTCTTATGCCCGCAACGCTTGGCACCGGCGAGGGGGCGGTGGCAAGCCGAAAGTCGTTGCAAATTCGTGGCCGCGGCGGCAAGGCTCGCCGCGTCATGACTGCCGAAATTCACCAGCTGTACGGCGATCGCGCGCCCTCGCTCGACCCGATGATGGCGCTTGTCGCCGCCGATATGAACGAGGTTAACGCGGTCATTCTCGACCGGATGCAATCCGAAGTTCCGCTGATCCCTGAACTTGCCGGTCATCTGATCGCGGGTGGCGGAAAGCGGATGCGGCCGATGCTCACGCTCGCGTGCGGAAAGCTTCTCGACTATCCCGGCCGTCGCCATTGCAAGCTCGCTGCGGCGGTCGAGTTCATCCACACTGCGACATTGCTCCACGACGATGTCGTTGACAAATCGGACCTGCGGCGCGGCCGCAAGACGGCGAACCTGATCTGGGGAAATAGCGCACCGGTGCTCGTCGGCGATTTCCTGTTCAGCCGCGCGTTCGAAGTGATGGTTGAGGATGGTTCGCTGAAGGTGCTGAAAATCCTCTCGCGCGCTTCGGCGGTGATTGCCGAGGGCGAAGTGAATCAATTGTCGGCGCAGCGCCGGATCGAGACGAGCGAAGACCAGTATCTGGCGATCATTAACGCCAAGACCGCTGAATTGTTCGCCGCCGCATGCAAGATCGCTGCGGTCGTCGCCGAACGCGACGATGCGACCGAAGCCGCGCTCGACGCCTATGGGCGCAACCTTGGCATCGCATTCCAGCTGGTCGACGATGCGATCGACTATGTTTCTGACGCCGAAACGATGGGCAAGGGGGTCGGCGACGACTTCCGCGACGGCAAGGTCACGCTTCCCGTCATCCTCGCCTATGCACGCGGCAGCACCGAAGAACGCGAATTCTGGAAGCTCGCGATTACGGGGCACCGCACGTCGGACGAAGACCTCGCCTTTGCGACCAGCCTGCTGCGCAAGCATGGCACGATCGAAGACACGCTCGCGCGCGCGCGCCATTATGGCCAGCGCGCAGTCGACGCGATCGGCGGCTTCCGTGCCAGCCAAGCCAAGGCGGCCCTGACCGAAGCAGTCGCCTTCGCCGTCGCGCGCGCCTATTGATCCGCCATATGGCGATGGGAATGGGCCCTGCGGCAGAAGATCCCGACGCCTACATCGCTGCGCTTGCGGGCTGGCAGCGCGAACGTGCCGAGATGCTTCGCGCGGCCATCATGCGCGCAGCGGCGTTCGACGAAACGATCAAGTGGACCAACCTCGTGTTTATGGCAAATGGTCCGTGCATCCTGATCCGCGCCGAGGCGCATCGCGTTTTGCTTGGGTTCTGGCGCGGTAAGCGGCTGCGCGACATCGAGCCGCGGATCAAGGCAAGCGGCAAATATGAGCTCGGCAATCTGGTGATGACAGGGGAAACGGTCGTTGACCCGATGCTCGTCGAACGGCTCGCGGGCGCGGCGCACCGGCTTAATCTTGAACTCGGTGATCCGTCGAAGCCTGTATGAATTTGAGTTTGCCCATCGATATCGTGCTGCCCGACATCATGGCGGCGCTTGTGCTCAAGCCCAATGCCGTTGTCGTTGCGCCGCCAGGCGCGGGCAAGACGACGCGTGTTGCGCCGGCGATCCTTGATCAGCCTTGGTGCAAGGGCGCGGTGTGGCTGCTGTCGCCGCGCAGGCTCGCGGCGCGCGCTGCGGCCGAGCGTATTGCCGAGGAGATGGGCGAAGCGGTTGGCGGTCGCGTCGGTTACGCGACGCGGCTCGACAGCAAGCAGTCGGCGGCGACGCGGTTGCTCGTGATGACGCCGGGGCTGTTCCGCAATCGCATTCTCGCCGATCCCGAGCTCAACGGCGTATCGGCAGTGCTGTTCGACGAGGTTCACGAACGCAGCCTCGATGGTGACTTCGCTCTCGCGCTCGCGATTGACGCACAGCAGGGGCTGCGCGACGATCTGCGCCTCGTCGCCATGTCGGCGACGCTCGATGGCGCGCGATTTGGGGCGTTGCTCGGAAATGCCCCCGTGGTGCGGAGCGAGGGCAAGATCTGGCCGCTCGATCTTCGCCACATCGGCCGCCGCGCCGAGGACCGGCTGGAGGCTTCGGTTCTGGCGGCGGTGCGGCAGGCGCTGGCTGATGAGGAAGAGGGCGATATACTGACCTGCCTGCCGGGCGCTGCCGATATCGAACGCGCGGCGACTGCGGTCGAAGATGCGCGGCTTCCGCTCATGGTGCATCGCTTGCACGGGCAGATCGACCCGGCGCTCCAGCGCAGGGCGCTCGTTCGCGATCCCGGCGGCGCGCGCAAGCTGATCCTCGCGACAAGCATTGCCGAAACGAGCCTGACGATCGAGGGCGTGCGGATCGTGATCGATGCGGGGCTGTCGCGCCGTCCGCGTTTCGACAAGGCTGCGGGCATCGCGCGGCTCGTCACCGAGCGCGCGAGCCAGGCGTCTGCGACGCAGCGGGCCGGGCGCGCCGCGCGGCAGGGACCGGGGGTGGCCTATCGTCTGTGGGAAGCCGCTGGGACGGCGGGGATGCCGCACTTTGATCCCCCCGAGTTCCACGAAAATGACCTTATGCCCGTCGTGCTCGATTGCGCGAGCTGGGGCATCATCGATCCGCGTCAGCTTGGCTGGCTCGACCCGCCATCTCCTGCCGCAATTTCAGAGGCGAAGAGCCGGTTGCAGGCGATCGGCGCGC
>JAURVS010000273.1 GCA_030655355.1 Sphingopyxis sp. | reverse complement strand
GCGCCGGGCGAGGTCGCAGGACTGCGGCTGCTCGCTGTCGCGACGACGCTGGCGCCCGCGACGACATTCTGCCGCGTCCGCGGCGAGGCGCTCGGCGCCGCGATCGAGGGATATGAAATGCATATGGGCGAAACCGGAGGGGCCGGAACCGCACAGCCCTTCGCGGTGCTGGACGGCGGCCAGCGCGATGGAGCGGTCAGCCGCGACGGGCTTGTCATGGGCTCGTACCTCCACGGCCTGTTCGCCTCCGCCGACCTACGGTCTGCATTGCTGGATCGCGTCGGGATCGCAGGCAGCGGCCGTGACTATCATGCCGATGTCGATGCCGCGCTCGACGAGATTGCCGCCGGGCTGTCGGCGCACGCCGATATCGACGGGATGCTCCGGCTGGCGCAGGCGAGCGTATGACCCGGTCGACGCTTTTCGTCCTCGGCGGCGCGCGGTCGGGCAAGAGCCGCTATGCGCAAAGCCGCGCCGAAGCGATGCCGGGCGACCCTGTCTTCATCGCCACGGCGGAAGCCTTTGACGACGAGATGCGCGAGCGCATCGCCCGCCACCGCGCTGACCGCGATGCACGCTGGCGCACCATCGAAGCGCCGCGCAAGCTTCCCGCCGCAATCGATGCGCTGACCAATGCCAATGCGGTGGTGCTCGTCGACTGCCTCACGCTCTGGGTGTCGAACCTGCTCCTCGCCGACGCTGACATTCCCGCTGCGGGACGCGAACTATGCAATGCGATCGCAAGGTTCGAGGGGACGTTGATCCTTGTCGCGAACGAAGTCGGACTCGGAATCGTGCCCGACAATGCGCTGGCGCGGCAGTTTCGCGACGCCGCGGGGCTGCTCAACCAGTCGGTGGCGGCGGCGGCCGGCGAGGTCGTCCTGCTCACCGCCGGACTGCCGCTCGTCCTCAAACCGCACGGCTAGAGACGAAAAAAACGCCAGTTTTCGATAGCATCCTAAACGCGATGTTAACTATCGCCATGAAGCATATCCTCATGTCGCCACGGCAAATGAAGCGGCATGAGAACAAATGCTCATCTTGTCGCTGGCGAGTCGCGGTGGTTGCCTGTTTCCATCGCGATCGCCGCCATGGCGCTCACCCCGTCGGCTGCCCATGC
>JAURVS010000272.1 GCA_030655355.1 Sphingopyxis sp. | reverse complement strand
GGGGTAAGGCGAGCGAGACCAAGAGGAGAGATGAAAGATGCCATCAGCGCTCGATTTGCGCCTGGAAGCCGCCTATAATCTGATCACCGGTCCGGGCGGACCGATCCAGGTCGGGTCCGTCGAACGCTTCGGCCACCAGCTTCCTATCATCACCAATGCGCCGACCAATCTTGCCGATTATGTTGCGTTTTTTGCTGCGCAGCATGGCGACGCGACTTTTCTCGTTGAAGGAGATGAGCGGCTGTCGTTCAAGCAGGTCTATATGGCGGCGCGGCAGGTCGCAGCGGGACTGGTCGAAGGTTATGGCGTCCAGCGCGGCGACCGCGTCGGGCTGGCGATGCGCAATGCCAATGCATGGTGCGTGAGCTATATCGGCGTCTTGATGGCGGGCGGCTGTGCGACCTTGCTCAACGGCTGGTGGCAGGGCGGCGAACTCGCTGCGGGCATCCTCGACAGCGAAGCCAAGCTTGTCATCGCCGACGTGCAGCGTGCGGCGCGGCTTCAGGACGTCGAACATGGCGCGCAGGTCATCACGCTCGACCTCACATTGCCGATCGATCAGGCGATTGCGCCGATCACCGGTGCGGGCGGCAGCGCGGCGACCGTGCTGCCGACGCTGACCGGGCAGGATTTGGCGACGATCCTCTTCACCTCGGGCTCGACGGGCCAGTCGAAGGGCGCCTATTCGCGCCATGAAGCAGTGGTGCAGGCGATCTTCAACTATGTCACGCAGACCGCGAGCATCGTCCATCTGCTGACCGAGGACGGGCAGATGTCGGAGATCCAGCCCGCGACGCTGATCTGCACGCCGCTCTTTCACGTCACCGCCGAAATACCCGTGTTCCTGCAGAGCATGGCGTTGGGCCGCAAACTCGTGCTGATGCCGAAATGGAACGCCGACGAAGCGATGCGGCTGATTCAGGACGAGAAGTGCAATTATTTCGTCGGCGTGCCGCTGATGAGCTATGAAATTCTCACCAGCCCGAACCGCAAGAATTACGACCTGTCGACGTGCAAAAGCTATGCTGGCGGCGGCGCGCCGCGCCCGCCCGAGCATGTGCGGCGCCTTGCGACCGAGATGGGTGAGGCCAAACCCTTGCTCGGCTATGGCCTGACCGAAACCAACGCAGTCGGCTGCGGCATCATCAACGAAAATTATGTCGCGAAGCCGATGTCGACGGGGCCGGCATCGAAGCCGCTCGTCGATCTTGCGATCCTCGACGACAATGGCGAGCCGGTCGCGCAGGGCGGAGTCGGCGAAGTGTGCATCCGTTCGGTCGCCAATTTCGAGGGCTATGGGAACAATGCGGCCGCGACCCAGGCGGCCTTCTTCGACAATGGCTCTTTCCGTTCGGGCGACCTCGGTTATCTCGACGAGGACGGCTATCTCTTTATCGTCGACCGCAAGAAGGACATCATCATCCGCGGCGGCGAGAATATCAGCTGTCAGGAAGTCGAAGCCGCGATTTACGAACATGCCGATGTGAACGAATGTGCGGTATTCGGCCTGCCCGACGAGCGTCTCGGCGAGTGCGTTGGCGCCGTGGTGTGGCCAAAGCCCGGGAGCAATTTGACAGCTGAGGAACTGGTCTCTTTTCTCAGCGCGCGGCTCGCGCCCTATAAGGTGCCGTGCAAAATCTGGCTGTCGAACGATTCGCTTCCCAAGCTGGGCAGCGAAAAGATCGACAAGGTCAGTTTGCGAAACAAATATCGCGAGGAATATGCGGCACAGGTCGTCGCATAGCCGAACATGGTGAAGGAGCGAGGCGGGATCATGGCCGAGGCTGACACTCCCGCCCCTCCGTCAGGGTCGGTATCGCCGGGCCGCATCTATCGGCACCGGCTGCCGACGCGTATCTGGCACTGGCTGAATGCGGTCACCTTGCTTGTCCTGCTGATGAGCGGGCTGATGATCTTCAACGCGCATCCGCGCCTCTATTGGGGGCAATATGGCGCGAACCCCGATTATGCGTGGCTCGCGGTCGGATCGACGCCGAAGACCGGCTTTTTGCGTATCGGAGAGAAGAAAATCGAGACGACCGGCGTGCTGGGGCGCTGGACCGATGCTAACGGGGCGCAACAGACATGGGCATTTCCGGGCTGGGCGACAATCCCCACGACCTACAGCCTCGCCGACGGGCGGCGCTGGCATTTGCTGTTCGCGTGGATATTCGCGATCAGCCTGACGCTCTACATGCTGTGGAGCTTGTTCGGCGGGCATCTAAAAAAAGACCTGCATATCCGCCGCGCCGAATGGTCGCCGCGCCACATCTGGCAGGATGTGAAGGCGCATGCGCGGCTGCGTTTCCCCAGGGGTGAGGCGGCGGCGCGCTATCATATCCTCCAGAAACTCAGCTATATTGGCGTGATCTTCGTGCTGCTGCCGCTGATGATCGCGACCGGGCTGACGATGTCGCCGGGAATGAATGCGTCGGCGCCATGGCTGCTCGACCTGTTCGGCGGACGCCAGTCGGCGCGCTCGATCCATTTCCTTACGGCCTCGGCGCTTATCGCTTTCTTCCTCGTGCACATCGCGATGGTGCTGCTCGCGGGGCCGGTGAACGAAGTTCGTTCGATCGTCACCGGCTGGTTCCGCCTGCCGCCCGAGCGGAAGGACGGCGTATGAGCGATATCCTGCTTCCGCGCCGGCAAATGATAGGGCGCGCTGGCGGCTTCGTCGCCGCAGCGGGCGCCTTGCCGCTGCTGTCGGGCTGCGACGCGATCAACGACGCGCCCGCCGTCCGCAAGATTTTGTCGATGGGTGAGGAGATGAACCGCGCGAGCCAGCGCGCGCTGATGGACCGCGATGCGCTCGCGCGCGAATTCAGCCGCGCCGACTTGTCGCCGACCTTCCGCTCGAACGGCACCAAGCTGCCCTCAGGCGACAGCTATGCTGCGCATGCGGCGGGCGGCTTCGCCGACTGGCGGGTCAAGGTGACCGGGCTCGTGGCACGCCCCTTGTCGCTCTCGATGGCCGATATTCGCGCGATGCCGCAACGCACCCAGATCACGCGGCACGACTGTGTCGAGGGCTGGAGCGCGATCGGGCAATGGACGGGCGTGCAACTCGGCCGCATCCTCGCCGCGGCGGGGCTTCGCGACAGTGCGCGCTATATCGTTTTTCGCTGCGCCGACCGGATCGGCGATGCGCTCTATTATGAAAGCTGCGACCTGATCGACGCGCTCCACCCGCAAACGATCATGGCCTGGGCGCTCAACGATGCGGTGCTGCCGATCGCCAACGGCGCGCCGCTGCGCCTGCGGATCGAGCGCCAGCTCGGATACAAGCATGCGAAATATGTTCAGGGGATCGAAGCCGTTTCCAGTCTCGACGCGATTGGCGCGGGCAAGGGGGGCTATTGGGAAGACCGCATCGATTATGAATGGTATGCGGGCATCTGACGCGTTCTGATCGCGATCAGGACGGATAGCGTTCGTTCATCACGTCCCAGCTCAGCACGACGAGCTTCTCGAGAATCGCAAGATCGACGTCGGCGAGCTTGTTGACATAGAGGCACGACTTGCCGTCCTTATATTTGCCGAGCTTCGCGAGCAACGCGTCGGCTTCGGGCTGGCGGTCGAGATAATGGCCGAGCAGATAGAGCGTCATCGCGGCTTTGCGCGGGCTGAACCCGGCGCGGCACATCGTCCCCGAACGGCCGCTGTCATAGACATAGTCATAGCTGCCATATCCGATGATCGATGGCCCCCACATTTTGGGATCAAGCCCCGTGACGCGGCGGTGCATCGCATCGATCACTTCGGCCTCTTCGCGGCGGCGCGCTTCGGGGATGGCGGCGATAAAGTCGGCGACAGTCACTTCGGTGGCTTTTGTCTTGAGTTCGGCTTTGGCCATAACCTGTCTCCCTGCCATCAGAATAGCGTTTCGGGATGGCGATGCCAATCAGCCGTGCCGCGCGCCGCCTGACGCCGCCAATCCGGTTGCACCTTTTGCGGCGGACTGCTAGCCGCGCCCGCGTCTTTCCCTCGCCAAAGGTGCCATCATGTCCGAGTCCTACAAGCGCGTCGTCCTCGCCTATTCGGGAGGGCTCGACACCAGCGTCATCGTGAAATGGCTGCAGGTGACCTATGGCTGCGAGGTCGTGACCTTCACCGCCGATCTGGGGCAGGGCGAAGAGCTGGAGCCGGCACGCGCCAAGGCCGAACTGATGGGGATCAAGCCCGAGCATATCTATATCGACGATTTGCGCGAAGAGTTCGTCCGCGATTTCGTCTTCCCGATGATGCGTGCCAATGCGCGTTACGAAGGTGATTATCTGCTCGGCACCTCGATCGCGCGTCCGCTGATCTCGAAGCGGCTGGTCGAGATCGCCGCCGAAACCGGCGCCGATGCGGTTGCGCATGGCGCGACGGGCAAGGGCAATGACCAGGTGCGCTTCGAACTCAGCGCCTATGCGCTGAACCCCGACATTAAGGTGATTGCACCCTGGCGCGAATGGGATCTGGCAAGCCGCACCGCGCTGATCGAATTTGCCGAGAAGCATCAGATTCCGGTGCCGAAGGACAAGCGCGGCGAAAGCCCGTTCTCGACCGACGCGAATCTTCTCCACACCTCGTCGGAGGGCAAGGTGCTCGAGAATCCGTGGGATGAGACTCCCGACTATGTCTATTCGCGCACGGTCAATCCCGAGGACGCGCCCGATACGCCCGAATATATCACGGTCGATTTCGAGCGCGGCGACGGCGTCGCGCTGAACGGCGAAGCGATGTCGCC
>JAURVS010000376.1 GCA_030655355.1 Sphingopyxis sp. | reverse complement strand
AAATAGAAATGCGCGAAGGCGATCGTGAAGATCACCTCGACCTGTCCGACGATGCGGACCAGCGCCGCGGGCGCCGCCGCGAAGCCGATATACCAGCACGCCGAGCCGAGCGCAGACAGTAGCCCGACTTGGCTCGACGTTCGCCATTGGCGGAAGACCGCGCGCAGCGTGTCGCGGTCGCGCACCGTGACCCACAAAAGATGCAGCGCGGTCTGAATCGTCATCACGACCATGAGCGTGACGAGCGCCGATCCGATGAGGTCGATGTCTTCGAGTTCGGCCGTCGCGAGCTTCACCGCGATCGCCGCCAGCGCGAACATCGACCCCGCGCCGAGCCCGCACAAAGCCGCGGGCTGCCCCAAAGCGCGCCATATCTCGCGGCCAGACACGCCGCGCCCTGCGAGCGCGAGCGTCAACACGCCCGCGACGCCCGCGACGATCCCAAGCCACGCGAGCCAAGGCAGTCGCTCTCCGAGAAAGAGTGCGGTGACGAGCGCCGCCTGCACCGCTTCGGTCTTCGAAAAGGCGGTGCCGACAACGAAGCCGCGATGGCCGAACGCCATGATGAGCAGGATCGTCCCCGCCATCTGCGTGACTGCGCCTGCTATGGCAAAACCGGCAAATGCTGAGCCGAAATGCGGGACCGTTTCGTTCTGGATCGCGAGCCATAGGATGGCCAAGATCAGCGCGAAGGGCAGGCCGTAAAGATAGCGCACGAGCCCCGCGCCGCTGACGCTGAGTTCGGCACGCAGCCGTTGCTGGAGCGCCGTCCGCCATGCCTGAAACAAGCCGCCAAGGAGTGAGGCGGGAAGCCAGATTGGATTCATGCCTGTCCCTCCCGCGCTGCGACTCCGGCTTCGCCTATGCGGCGCATTTCGCCGATAAGCGATACTTTTATTACTAAGTATATTCGGCGGCGGCCTGCGCGATGCGACCTGACACACCAATCAGCTAGACCCGATGGAAAGGATGTCGCAGGAAAGGGGCGGGAGAGCCGAAGTGACATATGAATTACCAGAAGCATTTTGCGCCGTGGCGATATGTCCGGCGTGCGTGTCGATGAACCCATATGGCTGACCTCGACCTGCCGCTTCGCGAGGAACAACAGATGCTGCGCGATAGCGTGCAGCGCTTTCTGGCCGATACCGCCCGTCCGGGCTGGCGAGAGCTGTCGGAGAGCCTCGGCCTCGCGGGGATCGCATTACCTGAAGAGGTTGGCGGTTTCGGTGGCGGCGTGGTCGATATCGCAATCGTGATGGCCGAGCTTGGTCCGGCGCTGGCGGGCGCCGACTGGCTTTCGCACGTCGCCGCGACGATTTTGCTCGGTCGGGCGGTCCCCGGCTATCCGGCTTTGCCTGATCTAGCAACGGGGCGCCGCCGTATCGCTATCATCTGTGCCACGTCGGCGGCGGCGATGCCGATCGTCGAAGGTGGAGCGGTTCGGGGGAGCGCGACGCTGGTGGCAGGGGGCGCCGAAGCCGATCTGTTCCTGCTCGCCGACCGCGACTTGCTGCTCCTCTTTGCCGCCGACGGCGCAAAGGTCGAACAGCGGCACCGCATCATGCATGATGGAAGCGTCGCTGCGGACCTGGCCTTTACGCTAAAGACAGGGGATGGCGAGGTGCTCGCGACCGGCAACGAAGCGCGCGGTTGGGCGGATTATGGCGCCGACCTGATTCTTGCCGGGCGCTGCGCCGAGGCAGTGGGCCTGATGCAGCGCATGATC
Source organism: Sphingopyxis sp. (assembly GCA_030655355.1). Lineage (GTDB taxonomy): Bacteria > Pseudomonadota > Alphaproteobacteria > Sphingomonadales > Sphingomonadaceae > Sphingopyxis. The sequence goes on along the minus strand of JAURVS010000376.1, from coordinate 2,859 downwards.
GCCGACAGCATCGACTATCTTGGGCAGCGCAAGCAATTTGGTACCGAGATCGGTCGTTTTCAGGCGCTGCGCCACCGCGCTGCCGACATGCAGCTTGCGATGATGAAGGCGGCCGCGCTCACCGAGGCGGCAATCCTTTCGGTCGATCAGGATAGCGCGAACCGCGGTCAGTCGGTCAGCGCCGCCTGTATCGAGGTCGGCGATGCGGTGCGGATCGTCGGCGAGGGTGCGGTGCAGATCCACGGTGCGATGGGGCTGACCGAGGAATTGAGCCTTGGCGGGCATTTCAAGCGTGCGCTGTCGATCGCTGCGGCCTTCGGCGCGCGCGCCGACCATCTGGCGCGCTTCGCCGAAACGGCGGCCTAGCCGAGCATGATCCGCGCGATCAGATCGCGCTGAATCTCGTTCGACCCCGCATAGATCGTCGCCGCGCGATCGTTGAGGTAGCGCGGAACGGCGACCGCGAGTTCGGCGGGTGTCTGCCCGTCGGCGTCGGCCCAAGCGGCATAACCCGCGACTTCGCACGCGAGCGTATCGATGCGTTGTGCCGTCTCGGTGCCGAGGATTTTGAGCGCGGACGCGTAAAGCGCGGTGCTGCCACCAACGCCGCGCATCGCCTTGAGTTCGAGCGCCTGTAGTGCCTTGAGCGTGACGGCTTCGCGGTCAAGCTGCGCCTGCAGAACGGGGTCAATGCCGTCCTGTGACCGCAGCCGCGTGAGCCGCTCGATGAGAGATGGCGCATATTTGCCGCCGCGCTCGAAGGTCAGCAGATGCTTGGCGACCGACCAGCCTTCATTCTCGCCGCCGAGCCGGTTTGCCTGTGGCACGCGGACGTCGTCGAAAAACACCTGGTTGAACTCATGATCGCCCGCGAGCGTGCGGATCGGCTCGACGCTGATCCCCGGTGAGGCCATGTCGAGCAGCAGGAAGCTGATCCCCGCTTGCGGCTTGCCTTCGCTCGAAGTGCGGACAAGCGCGAACATGCGGTTCGCGAAATGCGCGTGGGTGGTCCAGATTTTCGAGCCGCTCAGAATATAATCATCGCCGTCGGGGGTTGCGCGGAGTTGGAGCGCGGCAAGATCGGATCCGGCGCCGGGCTCCGAAAAACCCTGACACCAATAATCCTCGCCCGACAGAATGCGCGGCAGATAGAAGCTACGCTGTTCGGCGCTGCCATAATGCATGATCACCGGCGCGACCATCTTGAGCCCCATCGGCGCAAGGTTCGGCGCGCCGGCGCGCGCGCACTCGGCGGCGAAGACATAGCGTTCGATTTCGGTCCAACCCGGTCCGCCGAATTCGGCCGACCAGTCGGGCGCCGCCCAGCCGCGCGCGTGGAGGATACGTTGCCATGGCAGCGACACCGCTGGATCGAGGAATACGCTCGTCGCGCGGAGCGCCGCGCGGCGCAGATCGTCCGGCAAATGGCCGTCCAGAAAAGTGCGAACCTCTTCGCGAAAGGCGGTTAGGGCAGGGTCGTTCAGCATGTCCATGCCGCCGATTTGTACGCGGCGACAGCGGCGGGCCAAGCTGGCACCTGCATCAGGCCGCCCGCGCCCCGACGAAGCCGAGTCCGGCGGCAATCTGGATCGATTGTGCGCGCCCCGTCGCGCCCAGCTTTGCCGCCGCGTTGCGAAGATGAAAGCGCACCGTCGACACCGACAGCGACAATATGGTCCCGATCTCACCATCGGTCTTGCCTGCCGCAGCCCAGCGCAGACACTGGACTTCGCGGCGCGTCAGTGTCTGCGGCACGGTCGCATTGCGCGGTCGATCGCGCGCCTCATTGTGCGTCGCCACGAGTTTGAGCGCAAGATTGTGCAGGTCGCCCGCATGTTTCGCAAAGATGCCCTCGACCCCAACTGGCTCGCGCGAGCACCAGAATACCGCGCCGACCAGCCCGCGCGGCAGATGCACCGGCGCGATAATCGCTTCGCCGAAATTCGGCGTGCTGCGCGCCTGTTCGCAATCGACAGCCTCGAGCAGCCGCGTCGGTCGCCATGTCCGGAGCTGGCCGTCGCTGTAGTAGAAGGGTTCGGCGACAAGCCGCGCGGCGGTCAGAAAGGCGATGTGGAGCGCAAGCTTGCGGTCGCGCCAATAGGCATATTGCGGATCGACCCAGCGAAAACTCGTCTCGGCATACGGACGTCCGTCGCGATCGGCCATTGGTTCGGGATCACCAAGATCGGCCTGCGCTGCAATGTAGGGCAGGCCGATTTCATCGCCGACCGCCTGCACCGCCGCGATCAGCGGCGGAAGCTCCGCCCAGCATTCTGCCCGATGATCCGTCACGCGCGCCCCTTCACCCATAGTCGAGCCATCCTGCCACGGACGTCAGCTTGTCGCCGACCGTATAATTTTGTCCTTAGCCAACGTCCGGCTGCCGCGACGCTCGCACAAAGACGAGCCCCGCGACAAGTCGTTTGAGGGAGGATATGTGATGAAGGCAATTCGAATTTTTCTGCTCGCGGGCACGGCGACGGGTCTTGCATTTGCGGCGCCGGCTTTTGCCGCCGATGAAACGACCGCCGAAACGGTGGCGAGCGAAGGCGACATCATCGTCACCGCACAGCGCCGCGCCGAATCGATGAATGACGTCGGCATGGCAATCCAGGCCGTCGACGGCAAAACGCTCGAAAATCTGCGCGTCACCGACATGCGCGACCTGACGACGGTGGCACCGAGCTTCACCGTTTCGCAAAGCTATCAAGGTGTTCCGACCTACACATTGCGCGGGATCGGGTTCAACACGATCAACCTGTCGGCGACATCGACCGTCGGTACTTATGTCGACGAAGTCGCCTACGCCTATCCGATCATGAACACCGGCCCGGTGATGGATCTGGAACGCGTCGAGGT
>JAURVS010000271.1 GCA_030655355.1 Sphingopyxis sp. | reverse complement strand
TGTTCGGAACGCGGATCGTCTTGCCTGCGCCGACAAGCGTCTCCGGCGAATTGAGCGCAACGATCGTCTCGGGCGTCGTGTGGAACCGCTCGGCCAATGCCTCCATCAGATTTTTGTAACCGAGCGCGGGAAGCTTCGCCTGATCGGCGGCGTCCGCCGGGAAATCGGGTATGAAAGGCCCCTTGGCAAAGGCCTCGGGGATGATGACGAGGCGCGTCGCCGCAACGTCGCGCCACTTTGCCATGGCGGCGAGCGTGGCTTCGTCGAGCTTGCCGCTCGCCTCGAGCTTGTTTGCGGTCTGAAAACCGCGAAGCGCCGCAGCATAGGACTGGCCGTCCTTGCCGTCGATCGGGCCGGGCGAGAAGCCGAGATGGTCGAGGATCACCTGCGCGCGCAGGGCAGGGATTTCGGTGAAGGGCGCGCCCGATTTCGCGGTTTCGAACGCGAGCGGGGCGCTCGTCGACGAGGATGCAGCAGGCGATTTTTCGGAAGGCTTGTCGGAAGACGAATTGCAGCCCGCAAGCAACAACGCGGCGGCGACATAAGGCGATACTTTCAAACTCAAATCCTCTCGCTGATATGAAGATCAACGTCGAGTGCGGCGAAAGGATGCCTTTTCATGTGCTTGCCGAGGTGCGTGAGCGCTCAGCGTGTGATGTTGCACGCCGCCTTGGATATCCATGATCGCGAATCGACGAGGCGATATTCCTCGACCAATTGGGCGAGGATCGACAGTGCGAGCGTTGCGGGATCGCGCGTTGCGGGAATGAGGCCGATCGCGGTGCGGAGCCGGTCGCGAAGGCCGGTCGATACGCCCGCTGCTTCAAGCGCTGCGAGGCGCAAGCGCTGCGTCCGCTGGCTCCCGATCGCGCCGACGTAAAAGGCTGGGGCAATCAACGCGTGCGGCAGGAGATGTTCCTCCCAGTCACGGTCGTGAAACAGGAAGATGATCGCGGTCCAGGGATCGCTCATCAACGCGGGCAATTCGGTGCGCGAGCGAAGTTCGGCGGCGTCATATCCTTCCGTCGTCAGCGCGGTGAGCGCGCGCCGTTCGGGCGACAATGCCTCGACGCTGGCGCCAAAGCTGGTGGCGAGCCGTGCGAGGGCGAGAAGATCGTCGCCTTGGCCGAGCGCAACAATGCGGAGTGCGGGCGCGTAGCAGTGATGGAAATCGGTACCTTGCCAGCCGGTGCCGGGGTGCCGATCCTGTTCGGCGGCCACATCGACCCCGCTCTCGGATAATCGCAACACCGCCATCTCGCGGCGATCGTGACGCGCCAAGGCCTCGGCGATTACGCGCACGTCGGGGCGCGGATTGAACAGCAGGTCGATCCCGCCACCGCAGGGCAAACGAATGTCGAGATAGGGCGAGCCGACGCCGAAACGGACGAGCCGCGGCTGTCCGTCGGCGAGCGTGTTAATCGCCTCGGCGACGACTGCCGCCTCGATGCAGCCGCCCGAAAAGGAACCGACATAATGTCCGTCGGCGGCGACGGCCATTTGCGCCCCGATCGCGCGCGGCGACGAGCCTTCGATCCCGGTCAGCGTGACGAGAGCGACATCGACGCCTTCCTCGATCCGCGCGAGCGCGAACCGCAATATGTCAGCGGGCATGGTTGCTATCATGATGGCATTGCGCTCATGCTGACACTGGTATTCGAAGGAGCAGATGCGGCGATGATCGAGGCGGGCGACATTTGCGCGGTTCTGCTCGCGGCGGGCGGGTCGCGGCGCTTTGGCGCGGACGACAAGCTGCTCACCGACGTCGGGGGAGAACCGCTCGCGCTCCACGCGGCGGCGCGGCTCGCCGAGGTCAAGCCGGGGCGCCTGATCGCGGTCTGCGCCGATAACGACGGCACACTCGCGCAGCGGCTCGCGGCTCTGGAGTTCGAGATTGTCGCGAACCCCGACGTTGACCTTGGCCTGTCGCGCTCGCTGGCGTGCGGTATCGCCGCGGCGGCAAGCGGACCGCACAGCGCGGCGCTGATCTGCCTCGCCGACATGCCATTCGTGCCGCTGAGCCATCTCACGGAAATGCTCGCGCGGTTCGATCCGGTCCATTCGCCGGTCGTCGCATCGACGAATGGCAAGGCGGCGATGCCGCCCGCGCTGTTCGCGCGGTCGCTGTTCAACCGGCTGCAGGCAGGCGAGGGCGATCGCGGAGGCAAGGCGCTGCTCGCGGACGCTATGCTCGTGCCCACCGATCCCGGAAACCTCGCCGACATCGACCGGCCCGAGGATATTCCCGGCGCGTGATCGCCTATGCGGGAATACCGTCCAATCATGCGATATCGGGCAACTTGTCGAGCAGCTTGTCGAGCGTAATCGGATAGTTGCGTATGCGGATGCCGGTCGCATTATAGGCGGCGTTGGCGATGGCCGCAGCGACGCCGCAAATGCCGAGTTCGCCCACGCCCTTCGCCTTCATCGGCGATGTCGTCGGGTCGGCCTCGTCGAGGAAAATAACTTCCTGATGCGGGATGTCGGCATGGACCGGAACCTCGTAACCCGCGAGGTCGTGGTTGACGAAGAAACCGAATCTTTTGTCGACCGCCAGTTCCTCCATCAGCGCTGATCCAGCACCCATCGTCATCGCACCGATCACCTGGCTTCGCGCTGCCTTGGGATTGAGGATGCGGCCAGCTGCGCAAACGGCGAGCATGCGGCGGACGCGGATCTCGCCCGTCGCCGCATCGACCGCGACTTCGGCAAAATGCGCGCCAAAGGTCGATTGCTGATATTTTTCCGCAAGGTCGCCATATTCCATATTGTCCTCGGCGACGAGTTCGCCGTCCTTCGCCGCATCGGCAAGCGCGGCGCTGCGGCGCCCCGCCTTGACCTTGCCGCCCGCGAACACGGCGTCGGCGGCGTTGAAGCCGAGCTTTTGCGCTACTGCCTCGCGCAATTTCACGCATGCGGCATAGACGCCAGCAGTCGAGCTGTTCGCGCCCCACTGGCCGCCCGACCCCGCCGATACAGGAAAGGCCGAGTCCCCGAGCTTCACGACGATCTTGTCGAGCGGTAACCCCATCATTTCGGCGGCGGTCTGTGCGATGATTGTGTAGGTGCCCGTGCCGATATCGGTCATGTCCGTCTCGACCGTCACGATTCCCGATTTGTCCAGCCGAACGCGCGCCGCCGAGGGGCCGTTCATATTGTTGCGAAACGCAGCGGCGACGCCCATTCCGACGAGCCAGCGCCCGTCGCGGGTCAGCCCCGGTTTGGGATTGCGCTTCGCCCAGCCGAATTTGTCGGCGCCGGTCTGCAGACATTTGTTCAGTTGCCGCTGCGAAAATGGGCGGCTCGGCTTTTCAGGATCGACCTGCGTGTCGTTGAGGACGCGAAAGGCGATCGGGTCCATGTTGAGCTTTTCGGCGAGTTCATCGACCGCAATCTCGAGCGCCATCAGCCCCGGCGCTTCACCCGGCGCGCGCATCGCATTGCCTTCGGGCAGGTCGAGCACGGCGAGGCGCATCGCGGTCATGCGGTTCTCGCCCGCATAGAGCAGCCGCGTCTGCGCGACGGCGGTCTCGGGGCCGCCGCCGGGCAAGTCGCCCGACCAGCTTTCGTGCCCGATTGCCGTCAGCTTGCCATCGGCAGTCGCGCCAAGCCGGATGCGCTGGATCGTCGCAGGGCGATGCGTGGTGTTGTTGATCATCAACGGGCGCGACAGCGCGACCTTGACCGGCCGACCCGCCGCCTTGGCGCCAAGCGCGGCGAGCAGCGCGTCGGCGCGGTTGAACAACTTCCCGCCAAAGCCGCCACCGATATAGGGCGAATCGATGCGGACATTCTCCTTGGGGATGCTCAACGTCTTCGCCATGTCGCCAACCGACCATGCGATCATCTGGTTCGACGTCCACAGCGTCAGCTTGTCGCCTTCCCATGCGGCAATCGAGGCGTGCGGCTCCATCATCGCATGGCTGTGATCGGGGGTCGTGTAGCGCGCGTCGATCTGTACCGGCGCCTCGGCAAAAGCCGCGGCGAAGTTGCCAACGCTGGTATCGGCCTCGGTGCCGAAGGAGGCTTTGGGCTTGATCGCCGTGCCGAGTGCCGCCGACAGATCATAGGCGCCTTTGCCACGCGTATATTCGATGCGAACGAGCGAGGCCGCGGCGCGCGCCTGCTCAAAGCTTTCGGCGACGACCAGCGCTACCGCCTGATGATAATGATCAATCTCGGGGCCGCCGAGCAGCTTGGCCGTGTTGAAATCGCCCTTGGTGAGCTTGCCGGCATTGTCTGCGGTGACGATTGCGATGACGCCGGGCGCGGCTTTGGCGACGTCCAGATTCATCGATGCAATCCGCCCCTTGGCGATCGCCGATCCGACGACAAAGCCATAGGCCTGGTTCGTCGCGACATCGTGGCGCTCATAGGCGTAAGGCGCGGTGCCCGTCGTCTTGAGCGGGCCATCGATGCGGTTGGTGGGTTTGCCGACGATCTTCAACTGATCGATCGGATTGGTCGTGGCGGGCGTGTCGAATTTCATCGTTCAGCCTTTCGCTTG
>JAURVS010000366.1 GCA_030655355.1 Sphingopyxis sp. | reverse complement strand
TGTTGCTACGGATCCATTTCTCGACCACCGGCGCAATCTCCTCGCGCCATTTGCGGCCGTTGAAGATCCCGTAATGGCCGACGCCCTTCACCATCAGATATTTCTTCTGATCGGCGGGCAGCGCCTTGGCGATCGTCAGCGCGGCCTTGGTCTGGCCGATCCCCGAAATATCGTCGCGCTCGCCCTCGATCGCGAGGATTGCGATATCCTCGATCAGACCGACGTCGACCGGCTGACCCCGGTGCAACATCTCGCCCTTCGGCAGCAAATGGCGCTGGAACACGACATCGACCGTCTGGAGATAGAATTCGGACGTCATGTCGCACACCGCGCGATATTCGTCATAGAATTCCTTGGTCTTGTCGGCATTCTCACCGTCGCCATCGACCAGATGTTTGAACATCGTCCAATGGCTCATCATATGATTGCCAAGGTTCATCGACATGAAACCTGCAAGCTGAAGAAAGCCCGGATAAACGCGGCGCCCGGCGCCCGGATAATAGGCCGGGACGGTCGCGATGACATTTTCCTGGAACCAGGCGTGCGGCCGCGTCATCGCATGTTCGTTGACTGCGGTCGGCGCCTTGCGCGTGTCGATCGGGCCACCCATCATCGTCAGCGTCTTCGGGCGGCACTTATGCTTGTTCGCCCCCATGATCGCGGCGGCGGCAAGGCTCGGCACCGACGGCTGGCATACCGCCAGCACATGCGCTCCGGGGCCGATATGCTCGAGCCACGAGATCAGATAATCGACATAATCGTCGAGGTCGAACTTGCCCGCTTCCAGCGGCACATTGCGCGCATCGCGCCAGTCGGTGATCCACACATCATGGCCGGGCAGCATCCGCTCGACCGTCCCACGCAGCAACGTCGCATAATGGCCCGACATCGGCGCGACGATCAGCAGCTTCGGCGCGTCCTTCGTGCCCTTGTGCTTGAAATGCTTGAGCTGGCCGAACGGCTTGCGCGCCTCGACCACCTCGGTGACGCGCACCATCTCGCCGTCAACTTCGGTCTCATACAGCTCGAACCCGGGCTTGCCGCGCGGCGCCGATGCATGCGCGAAGACTTCCAGCGCCGAGGCGTACATCGGACTGCCGCTGAACTAGCCAAGCGGATTCGCCGGGTGCTGCATCACCTGCGCGCCCGCGGTCGCCAGCGCGCTCGCGCCCGCGAGCCAGTTCTTCTGCATTTCAAAGGCGTGATACAGCATATTCGATTGTCCCTTAGCGTTGCCCGGCGGCGCTCTTCGGCGCCTGCTCATTGATTAGCAGTCTAGGGGCTGCGTCTCATTGTGCAATGCATCAAAATCATTGCAGGCCGTCCCGATTGCGAATAATCTGGTACCACGGCGCATGATGCGCCGATGGAGTGAATATGTCTGAGATTGCGGGCAACCGCTAACATCCCGGCGTAATCGGGATGCGCGCAGCGCGGCGACCAACGGGTCGGCGCGCCTTTGTTGCTTGATAATCCCGGACATTCCTCATGAATATTTCGAAAGCGGAGCAGCGCGTGCTCCATGTGCTGGCGCAGGGCGGCATGATCCGCCATCGGCGCTGCGAAAACGGCCAAATCGTCGAGGCGCTTTGCTTCACCCGCGACGGTTTGGTTCTGGCGGGCACTGCCCTGTCGCTGTTCAACCGGCTGCGGCGGCGCGGCCTCATCGCCTCGCAGGGCGGCGCGCCGTACCGCATTACGCAGGCGGGGCTTGGCGCGGTTCGCGCGCAACTCGACAATCGTTGACGAGCGGGAGCGCGGCATCGATTGCCGCGCTCCTTTCAGCGCCGTCATGTAGCGAGGCTTCACAACATCTGAAGCGCAGCATCATTCTGCGTCGTTGAGCGCAGCCACCGCCGCTGCTAGGGGCGGACGATGGCCAGCCAACCCGATCTTTCCGCAGCGAAAGCTTCCGCCGAACCCCGCCGCAAGCTCGGGAGCCTGCGGATGATCTGGCACTATGCCAGCCGCTATCCGCTGCAACTGGCGATCGCCGCAATCGCGCTCGGCGTCGCGGCGCTTGCGACGCTCGCAATCCCCTATCAATTCAAGGAAATGATCGACAGCGGATTTGTCGCCGGCGGCGGCGACGTCGCGCCACATTTCCGCTTCTTCTACGTCATCGTATTGTTGCTCGCCGCCGCCACCGCGCTGCGTTTCTATTTCGTCAGCTGGCTCGGCGAACGCACTGTCGCCGATATCCGTCAGGCGGTGCAGCGCAACCTGCTCGGGCTCGCGCCCGGATTTTTCGAGGAAAACCGTCCGTCCGAAATCGCTTCGCGGATGACGTCGGACACGTCGATCATCGAACAGACCGTCGGCACGACCGTTTCGGTCGCACTCCGCAACACGGTGATGGGGATCGGCGGCATTGCCTATCTCTTCTCGCTCTCGCCCAAACTGACCGGCGGCATCCTGCTCGGGATCCCGGTGATCATCATGCCGATCGTTCTGCTCGGCCGAAAGCTGCAGAATGTCTCGCGATCGAGCCAGGACCGCGTAGCCGACATCGGCGCGACGACCGCCGAGCAACTCGGCGCGATGAAGATCGTCCAGGCCTTCGGACAGGAATCGCGCGAGGCCGAACGCTTCACGACCGCGGTCGAAGCCAATTTCGCCACCGCCAAGCGCCGCATCCGCCTGCGCGCAGCGATGACCGCGATCGTCATCGGCCTGCTGTTCGGCGCCATCACCACCTTGCTCTGGTATGGCGCCGCAGGGGTCGCCGCGGGCACGATCACTGGCGGCACGATTGCCGCCTTCGTCCTCACCGGCGGCCTCGTCGCGGGCGCCTTCGGTGCGCTGACCGAAGTTTATGGCGATCTACTCCGCGCCGCGGGCGCCGCCGAGCGGCTGAGCGAATTGCTCAACGCCGAGGCGAGCATCGCCCCGCCCGCGAACCCGCGCCCCTTCCCCGAGCCCTCGGTCGGCACGCTGGAGTTTGCGGCAGTCGAATTCCATTATCCGACGCGCCCCGACGCCCCTGCGCTTCATGATTTTTCGCTCGCGATCCGCCCGCGCGAGACCGTTGCCATCGTCGGTCCCTCGGGAGCCGGCAAATCCACGCTCTTCCAGCTCGCCGAGCGCTTCTACGACCCGCAGGGCGGTCAAATCCTGCTCGATGGCGTCCCGCTGACCGAAGCCGATCCGGCCGACATCCGCGCCCGCATCGCGATGGTGCCGCAGGAAACCGTGATCTTCGCCGCGTCGGCGCGCGACAATCTGCGCTATGGCAATTGGGCCGCGAGCGATGAGGAATTATGGGACGCGGCCCGCGCCGCCAATGCCGAGGAATTTCTGCGCAAGCTGCCGCAGGGGCTCGACACCTTCATGGGCGAAGGCGGAGCGCGCCTCTCGGGCGGTCAACGCCAACGCGTCGCGATCGCACGCGCGCTGCTCCGCCGCGCGCCTTTGCTGCTGCTCGACGAAGCAACTTCGGCGCTCGACGCCGAATCCGAAAAGCTGGTGCAGGACGCGCTCGAAACGCTGATGCACGACCGCACGACGATCGTCATAGCGCACCGGCTCGCAACCGTGCGCGCCGCCGACCGGATCATCGTGATGGACGACGGCCGGATCGTCGAAGAAGGCAAGCATGACGCGCTCGTCGCCGCCGACGGTCTCTATGCCCGCCTCGCGCGACTCCAGTTTCAGGACAATCTCGCCGCCGCCTGACCCGACCGAACGATCGAAGGATATGACGATGCTCTATGACCTCACTGTACCGGCCTATCAAAACGGCCTGAGGGCCCTGTCGGCGGAGCTTCACCGCGCGCTCGCCTGGGGCGCCGAAAATGATATCGGCGAATTGCAGTTCGCCGTCGCAAGGCTTGCGCCCGACATGTTCCCGCTCGCGGCGCAGGTTCGCTCGACCTGCGTGCAGGCCATTCAACCGCTGGTCCGTCTCGGCGTCGAGGGCGCGCCGGAGATCGTCGAGGACGCGGCCGATTTCGCCGCAATGCAGGGCCAGATCGCTTCAGCGCTCGCCTTTCTCGACACCGTCGCAGCGGATGCGCTCGGGAGCGATGGCGACCGGGCCGTCAGCTTCGACCTCCCCAACGGCATGGTCTTCGACATGACCGCGTTCGAATATGTCCGCGACTGGGCGCTTCCCCAATTCTATTTCCACCGCGTCGCCGCCTATGCCGTGCTCCGCCACATGGGCGTCCCGCTCGGCAAGGCCGACTATGTCGGCTATGTCCTGCGCCATCTCCGGCCGGGAACAGCGCCTGCCGCCTGACAGGCGGGGGCCTGCCCCCAGTCCCGTTGGCGCGGACATCGACCAACTGCACCTACACACTTCGCTTCTCGCACCCTCGCCTTCCCTTTCGATAGCGAACGGGAGGAATGCCAACCTTGGCGGCAGTCTGAGGGCTGGAATCAACTGTTAGCGGACGTTGATCTCCCCTCCCGGTTGCGGGAGGGTTCGGGAGTGGGCAGCGACGGTGCGACATCCCACGCCGCTGCGACTAGCAGGCAAGTCTCACTGCCGCTCCTGCAAGCGGGAGGGAATTGCCGCCCCATCCCTCATCGTCACCCCGGACTTGATCCGGGGTCCCGCTTGATGTTGAAGCCAGTGAATGCCTCAAATAAGCGGGATCCCGGGTCAGGCCCGGGATGACGCGCAGACGCCTGCTTTCCAACCAAAGCCACGGAACGTGAACGATCGTTGGGACCGGTGCTTATCTAGTCTGCCTGCCGCGGCGCTTGCGAACGCTCGCCTAACCCAAATAAGTCACCGCTCCCGCCACTCGATTATTCAGATTGCCCCAGCATAATTGTGGATGCCGGGAAAGGTGATCTTTGATGCGCCATTGCGCCGGATCGCGCCAATCGCCTGGTCGACGCGCAGGTACCGCGCCCGCGCGTCGGGCTCGAGCGAGATTGCCGCGGGCTCGGGGCGCTCGGCGGCCTGCTTCACAAGCACGCCTAGCTGAGCCAGATCGACCGCCTCGTCATTCCAGCGGATCACGTCCGCCGTATCGATCGTGACGCGATTCTCGTCTTTGACGGGCAAACCCCGACCGTCACCCGGGAGCGTCACATCGACGCTATGCGTCGGCGGCGGGATCGTGATGATGAACATCACGAGCATTACCAGCATGACGTCAATCAGCGGCGTCGTATTGATGTCGGGATCGCCATTGGGGTCCGCGCGAAAAATGCTGCGATGAAACATGCTGCGACGTCTGCGCATCGTCTCTCTCCCGGTCGGGGAGGCTGCCCGCTATTATCCGGGCACCCGCCCATCATCGGGGCATAGACCTCCCACACCCCTATTGTTATGGTATATCATAATTCTGCCGGAGCAAGTGGAATGTGAGACGTCAACGATTGCGCGCCGCAGTCGCCCACACGCACAAAAAAGAAAGGGCGGCACCTTTCGGTACCGCCCTTCTTTTTCGTTCCGTCCCAGTCGGGAGCGGAAACCGTCTTACATGCCCGAGTTCGGACCGTAAGTGATTTCCACGCGACGGTTCTGGTCGTTGCGGACGCCATCGGCGGTTGCAACGGCCGGACGGCTTTCGCCGAAGCCCTGCGCGCTGATCGAGCCATCCGAGATACCGCGAGC
>JAURVS010000365.1 GCA_030655355.1 Sphingopyxis sp. | reverse complement strand
CCCGGCGGACCCAGCAAAATGATATTCAGCGTCATGGAGGCCCCTATTTCCCTACCCTGCGCGGATGACGTAGCGGGCGCTTTAGCGCCGCGCAACGCCCCCCTTCAATTTCGCCTTCTTGATAAGGTCGCCATATTGATGCGCGAGCATGTGGCTCTGGATCTGGCTGATTGTGTCGATCGTAACGTTGACGATGATCAGCAGGCTGGTGCCGCCGAGCTGGAACGGAAGGCCCGACCCGGCGATGAAATATTCGGGGATCAGACAGATTGCCGCCAGATAGGCCGCACCGATCACCGTAATGCGCGTCAGCACATGGTCGAGATAGGCGGCAGTGTTCTTGCCCGGGCGAATACCGGGGATGAAACCGTTCTGGCGCTTCAGATTGTCGGCGGTTTCTTCGGGATTGAAGACAACGGCGACATAGAAGAAGCAGAAGAAGATGATACCCGCAGCATAGAGCGCCATATAGAGCGGCTGACCATGCGCCAGATACTGGTTGAGCGTGATCAGGAAGTCGCTGGTTGCGGTATCACCCTGGACATTGTTGCCCATCATCTGCGTGACCGTCAGCGGCATCAACAGCAGCGACGACGCGAAGATCGGCGGAATCACACCGGCGGTGTTGACCTTCAGCGGCAGATGGCTGCGGTCGGCCTGCATCCCGCCGCGCTGCGTCGCGCGCTTCGGATATTGGACAAGCACGCGGCGCTGGGCGCGTTCCATGAAGCTGATGAAAGCGATGACGACGATGGCGCCGACGACGACCGCGAGAATCGTGCCGCCGCCCATCGAACCTTCGCGCACCTGCGTGAACATCTGGGCAAAGCTGCGCGGCAGCTGGGCAAGAATGCCCGCCATGATGATCAGCGACACGCCGTTACCGATGCCGCGGCTCGTAATCTGTTCGCCCAGCCACATCAGGAACAAGGTGCCGCCCACGATGCTGATGACCGCGCCGACGCGGAACATCATGCCGGGGTCGACAACCGCAGCAATGCCCTGCGTCGCCCCGAGCGTTTCGAGCCCGACAGCGATGAAATAGCCCTGGATCGCGGTCAGCGCGACCGTGCCGTAGCGCGTATATTGGTTGAGCTTCTTGCGCCCGCTTTCGCCCTCTTTCTTGAGCGCGGCGAGGCTGGGCGACAAGGCGGCCGCCAGCTGCACGACGATCGACGCCGTAATATAGGGCATGACGCCGAGCGCGATGATGCTCATCCGCTCAAGGCTGCCGCCCGAGAAAGTGTTGAAGATGTCGAGGACGCCGCCCGACGCGGCCTGACTGTAGAGCGACGCCAGCGCAACGGGGTCGACACCCGGCAGCGGCACGAACGACAGGAAACGGAAAACGATCAGCGCACCGATCGTGAACCAGATGCGGTTCTTGAGTTCGGTTGCCTGACCGAATTTCGAGAAATTCAGATTGGAAGCAAGCTGGTCGGCGCGAGAGGCCATGGTGATCTTTCCTCAGTGGCGGACCGCGCCCCCCGCGACCCGGCGCCTATGTGCGTTCGACGGTCGCGAAGCGCAAGGGGAAAGGCCCGAATTCAGATGCGTTGGGGGCGGATCGACCTATGCCGACCCGCCCCCGGATGCATTAGTTCTTAGCGGCGGCTTCCGCACGGCGCTTGGCCTTCTTGCCGTCGCCTTCGGCCTTGGGCTCGGGCAGTTCAACCTTGCCGCCAGCCTTTTCGACCGCTTCGATCGCGCCCTTCGACGCACCGGCAACGGCGAAATTCAGCTTCGCGGTGAATTCACCCTTGGCGAGGAGGCGCACGCCATCCTTGCCGCCACGGGCAACACCGGCAGCCTTGAGCGCGGCGTGATCGATCACAGCCTTCGCGTCGAGCTTCTTTTCGTCGATCAGCTTCTGGACCATGCCCAGATTCACGATCGCGAAATCCTTCGCGAAGATGTTGTTGAAGCCACGCTTCGGGATACGCATGTGAAGGGGCATCTGGCCGCCTTCAAAGCCGTTGATCGCGACGCCGCTACGGGCCTTCTGGCCCTTCTGGCCGCGACCTGCGGTCTTGCCCTTGCCCGAACCGATGCCGCGTCCGACGCGCATACGGCCCTTGCGGGCGCCATTGTTGTCACGAAGTTCGTTAAGCTTGATAGTCATGTTGCACTCGCTTTCGCTTTTGTCGCGCTGATAGTTTGTAGGTCGGGTCGCGAGGGGTTCAGCCCTCGACGACTTCGACCATGTGCGGCAGCTTGCGGATCATGCCGCGCACTTCCGGGGTGTCGACCAGTTCGACCTCGCGGCGCATCTTGCCCAGGCCGAGGCCGGTCAGGATAGCGCGCTGGCTCTTGGGACGACGGATCGGCGAACCGATCTGGCGGATCTTGATCTTTTTGTCAGCCATCGTCTTACTCCGTCACCGCCGCGGCTTCGGCCTCGGCTGCGCGGTCGGATGCACCGCCACGCTTGATCAGGTCCGAAACCTTCTTGCCGCGACGTTGCGCGACCGACTTCGGGCTAGTCTGTTCACCGAGCGCTTCGAAAGTAGCGCGGATCATGTTGTAGGGGTTCGAAGTCCCGTTCGACTTGGTCACCACGTCGGCAACACCAAGGCTTTCGAACACGGCGCGCATCGGGCCACCGGCAATGATACCGGTACCAGCGGGCGCCGAGCGGACGGTGACCATGCCGGCGCCGAAATGGCCGAGGCCATCATGGTGCAGCGTGCGGCCATCGCGCAGCGGAACGCGGATCATCGACTTCTTCGCAGCAGCGGTCGCCTTCGAAATGGCTTCCGGCACTTCGCGTGCCTTGCCATGACCGAAGCCGGCGCGGCCCTTGCCGTCACCCACGACGACGAGCGCAGCGAAACCGAAGCGCTTGCCGCCCTTAACGGTCTTCGAAACACGGTTGATGTGAACGAGCTTTTCGATCAGCTCTTCGCCACCATCATCGTCACGCGGACGACGATCGTCGCGGCGGCCACGGCCACCGTCACGACCGCCACGGCCGCCATCGCGACCACCGCCGCCGCCACGGCCGCGGCGCGGAGCCTGGCCATCGGTGGTGGGGGCTGCTTCAGGAGCGCCTTCGACGTTCTGTACTTCGTCTGCCATGATTAGAACTCCAATCCGCCTTCGCGAGCCGCGTCGGCCAGCGCTTTGATGCGCCCGTGGAACAGGAAACCGCCGCGGTCGAACACGACCTGCGTCACACCCGCCT
>JAURVS010000269.1 GCA_030655355.1 Sphingopyxis sp. | reverse complement strand
CTTTTCATTGGCAAAGATGATGCGGTGCGGTGCGGGCTTCGTCGCTAAGGTCGTCATGGGGCGTTGCGATTTTCCTGTTTGCGCGGCATGGGCGGCCGACGCGCGAAGTGATATAGTCGCGCCAATATCGGAGGGCGACCGGGCGTGCAAATCATCCGTGACATCGCGATGCTGCACCGTGCCGTTACGGCACTGAAGCAGGGCGGCAAGAGCGTCGCGCTCGTCCCCACGATGGGGGCGCTGCACGACGGCCATATTTCGCTTGTCCGCATGGCGAAACGCGTTGCCGATCATGCCGTCGTATCGATCTTCGTCAACCCAACCCAGTTCGGCCCGAACGAAGATTTCGCCGCCTATCCACGCGACGAAGCGCGCGACGCCGCGCTGCTCGCGCAGCAGGGTACGGCCCTGCTCTGGGCGCCCGACGTCGGCACCATGTACCCGGGCGGGCATAGTACACATATCGAGGTCGCCGAACTCGGCGCCGATTATTGCGGCGCCGCACGCCCCGGTCATTTCGACGGCGTCGCAACCGTCGTTGCCAAATTGTTCAATCAGGTGCGCCCCGACGTCGCGATCTTCGGCGAAAAGGACTGGCAGCAACTCGCGATCATCCGCCGCATGGCGCGCGATCTCGATTTCGCGATCGACATATTGGGCGCGCCGATTGCGCGCGATACCGACGGCCTCGCACTGTCGTCACGCAACGCCTATCTCTCAACCGCGCAACGCACCGCCGCGACCGCATTTCCACAGGCGCTGACTGTCGCCGCGAAAGCGATTGCCACGGGCAGCGACGTCGAGGAAACGCTCGCCAAAACCGAGGCGGCAATCGTTGCGGGCGGGTTCGACAGCGTCGATTATGTCGCGCTCGCCGACGCCGAAAACCTTGAACGATTGAGCGCTTTTCGCAAACCCGCGCGGCTTCTGGCGGCTGCGCGGATGGGCAAAACGCGGTTGATCGATAATCTAGCGGTCGGTTGATCAATCCGGGAAAGCCCGGATTTCCGCCATTCCCTCTGATATCCACAAGAAAACGGCATCGCCGTTAACGCTTTGTTGACCATAAACCGCAAGTCTAGGTCCCGAAGCTTCCTGTGGGGGGAAGCGACAGGGGGTTTTTATGGCCAACAGTCTGAAGTCTGCTCAATATCTGATCGAGGGCCGTTTGCTCGACGCCGCTCGCGGCGACGCGAACGCCTATTTCGATTTGGGCATTGCATTTTCTACCGGCAGCGGCGGAGTCGATGTCGACCTGATCCAAGCGCATAAATGGTTCAATCTTGCCGCGCTCGGCGGCAATGTCGAAGGCCAGCAGTGCCGCGCCGACCTGTCCGACGAAATGTCGCGCGACGAAATCGCCGAAGCGCAGCGTCAGGCTCGCGCCTGGCTCGACGAGACGGCCCGCCGTCCCGCTGCCCGCCGCTTCGCCGCCTAATCCTTCCGCTTGAAGGGCGTGTGCCCTTCCAGCCATTCCATTTCCACGGCTTCCGACTGTCGTTCCTGCTCAAGATAATCGGCAATGGCGCGGCGAAACCCGGGGTCGGCAATGAAATGCGCCGACCAGGTCGCCACGGGGCCATATCCGCGCGCCAGCTTGTGACCGCCCTGCGCGCCCGCTTCGACGCGCGAAAGACCGCGTTCGATCGCGATGTCGATCGCGCGGTAATAGCAAAGTTCGAAATGCAGATAGGGGATGTCGACCTGACAGCCCCAGTATCGGCCGTATAGCGTGTCGGCGCCGAGGAAATGCAGCGCGCCCGCGACCGGCCGTTCGTCACCGTCATACGCGATCAGCAGGATGATCTGCTCCGCCATCGCCGTGCCCATCAGTTCGAACGCCTCGCGCGTCAGATAGGGCTGCCCCCATTTGCGCGCGCCGGTATCCTGATAAAAAAGCCACATCGCGTCCCAATGTTCGGGGCGGATCGCATCGCCGGTCAATTCTTCGACCCGAAGCCCTTCGACCGCACGCGCGCGCTCCTTGCGAAGCTGCTTGCGTTTCGCCGAGGTCAGCGTGGCGAGAAAATCGTCGAAGCTGCCATAGCCTGCATTGGCAAAATGGAACTGGATGTCGCGGCGAACGAGCCAGCCTGCTTCCTCGAACAAGGGCATCTGTTCGGGCGCGACGAAGGTGGCATGCGCCGACGACAGCCCATTCTGCCGCACCACGGCTTCGGCGACACGGAGCAGCAGAATCGCGTCGCTGTCATCGAGCGCGAGCAGCCGCGGCCCGGGCACCGGAGTGAAAGGCGCGGCGATCTGCAGTTTCGGATAATAATCGCCGCCGGCGCGCGCCCATGCATCGGCCCACGCATGGTCAAAGACATATTCGCCTTGGCTGTGCGACTTCAGATAGGCGGGAGCCGCAGCCATCAGTCGGCCGCCATCATCCTCAACGAGCAGCGGCGCAGACTGCCAGCCAGTGCCCGGCCCGACGCTTCCCGATTCTTCGAGCAGCGTCAGAAAGGCATGGCCGACAAAGGGGTTGCCGCCGTCGTGCAGCGCGTCCCACGCTGCGGCGTCAATCGCGGCGACGCCGGTTCCCAGCGAGATCGTCCGCGCCGGCGGGTCGGCCTCGGCCATGGGTTACGCCGGGCGCACCGCGACGATCGCGTCGGCTTCGACCGCGGCGCCGAGCGGCAGCACCGCCACGCCGACCGCAGCGCGCGCGTGGCGGCCCGCTTCGCCGAATAGGGTTTCGAATAGGTCGGAAGCGCCATTGGCGACCTTGGCCTGATCGGTGAAATCGGGCGAACTGTTGACGAATACGCCGAGCTTCACGATTCGTTCGACGCGCGACCAGTCGCCATTCAGCGCTTGGCCGATCTGCGCGACGAGCATCAGCGCGACGCGCTGCGCGGCGTCCTGACCGCCCGCAATATCGGTGTCGTCGCCGAGACGGCCAGTGACCACCTGTCCGTCGCGGAACGGAAGCTGGCCGCTGACATAAAGCAGCCCGCCCTGTTCGACGACGGGAACATAAGAGGCGACCGGAGCGGCGGGCTTGGGCAGTTCGTGGCCGAGTTCGGCGAGCTTGGCGATGATATCCATGATGATTCCTTCTTACGCCGCAATCGGGGCGGGGGCGGGGATGTTTTCAGCGAGGCGCGCCAATATCCATTCGCGCGCCGCGGCCCAATCGTCGATTCGCGCATGGGCATAGGGCGAAGGCGCGATCTTTTCGGCGATCGCAGGCTCGCCGACAAGGTGGAGGCGCCATACTTCGGGCGCTTCCACAGCGACCGAATGATGATGGCCGGCAAGATCGTCGATGAATATCGCGACCGATGGTTGATATTGCTCGATCAGGCGGCGCACCGGTTCCCCCTTGCCCCCACGACTGCCAATTACTGGCGCATGAAAGTCGTGCAGCGCGAGCTGTTCGACTCGCGCCTGCTGATGTTCAGGACCAACATTGGTAAGGACCACGATATCCGCCTCGGCGCCGATCGCGGCCATCGCCGCCAGAGCGCCCGCTATCGGATATTGCCGTGTCATTTCCTTTCGGAAGAACCCGTCGAGCAGCGGCCATACTTCAGCGGCCTCGAGCGGCGTCCCGCATTCCTTGCGCTTGAGCGCATTCGCGAAACTCGCATCCTCGATGCGGAAAATCACGCCGTGTTCGGCGTCGACCCATTCGGCGAAGGGCACGACCATGTGCATCAGCACCTCGTCGCAGTCGGTAATGACGAGCGGGCGGTTCATAAAGTGGGTCCTTCGAGACGCTGCGCCGCGGCAGCAAGAGTAGCGGGCGGCACTTGCAACGCATCGGCGCACGCGACAAGATCATTCTCGTGCGCAGTCAGAAACGACAAAATCGCAGCAAGCGTCGCCTGCTCACCGAGCGAGGCGCGCAATTCGTCGGGCGCGAGTCCGGTCAAGCCGAGCAATCGTTCAGCCCTCGGCTCGTCGCTCAATATCCAGCCCAGCGCCTGAAGCGCGAGCGCGGCATCGCCGTCGTGCAAGTCTTCCATCCCTTCGTAGCGATGCAATTGTGTCATGCGGCCGATTCGCCTAAACGAGCCGCGGACGCAAGGTGGGGAACATAAGTAACATGGGCAAGACCATCCTGGTCGTCGAGGATAATGAGCTGAACCTGCGCCTGTTCTGCGACCTCCTCAACGCCCATGGCTATAGCGCACACCCGGTCCGTGACGGGCGCGACGCGCTGTCGAAAGCGCGCGAAGTGTCGCCTGACCTGATCATCATGGATATCCAGCTGCCGCATGTCAGCGGGCTCGAACTGATCGGCCAGATAAAGGCCGATCTCACCTTGCGCACGGTGCCGATCATGGCGGTCACGGCCTATGCCGGAAAGGGTGACGAGGAACAGATCCGCGCCGCGGGCGCCGAGGCCTATGTGTCGAAACCGATTTCGGTCATTAAATTTATCGAAAGCGTTGGCGCGTTCGCATAAGGCGGCGCCGGTTGCCTTTTGGTCGGCAAAGGCTTTCTTCGCCGAAAATTGCGGGGTGAGCAGAGCCCACCCCGCATTCATTCTTACAAACCGTCGAGGCCCTTGCTGACAAGGATGTTCACCGCAACGCGGCGATTCTGTGCCTTGCCTTCGGCCGTTGTATTGTCAGCCGCCGGATCAGCTTCGGCCATTCCGGTCGGCGTCAGCATCCGATAAGGCTTCCATCCGCAGGCCTGCTGCAGATGGTTGACTACCCGCCCGGCCCGCTTTTCGCTGAGGACTTGGTTGAACTCCTGGCTCCCGGTCGCGTCAGTGTAACCTACGACGAGCAGCAACGCATTATCCATTCCCTCGGCCTGCGATGCAGCAGCGCAAAGATCGGCCTGCGCCTGCGCCGACAGCACAGCCTTGCCGGTGTCGAAGTTTACGTTCGTCGTGCTTTTGACGTTATACTGGTCGATATCGCCCACGCGGCCGCGCAGTGCTTCGGTTGCCGCGGTCTGTTCTGCAAAACGCTGGTCCGTACCGCTACGAATCATTGTCGCGGTTTTGAGGTCCTTGCTCTTCAGTTCGACCTGGCTCGCCACCAGGCCACCACTCCACTGCAGCGTCTGTACCGAGACCGGCAGACCGTTGAGCAGCGATGCTGCCGCAAGCTTGTCGCGGTCGAGCCCCAGGAAGCCGCCGCTCGATTTAATCTTGGTCGCGTCAGCGACGATGATCGGCGTGTTGCTGCCGTCAGCGGTCGTAACCTGCATCACATTGCCGCTGCGTGCCGAGATGATGCCCTGTACCTCAGGTCCTTTGGTCATTTCGGAGAAATCAGGCGGAACCTGACCATAGACTGTCGCCATGACGTCACCACCGGACGCCTCTTGTGGCTCCGGCGCATCTTGCGCCTGAACGGCAAAGCTGATCGTCGCTGTCCCGGCAAGCATGCCGAGCAGCAATATTTTCGGACTTCTAAAAGAAACGGAACGCATGACCCTACTCCTTCGATGAGCCGCCCCCGCGTCGATTCGCCCTTTCTGGCACATGCATAGTCGCCGCAAGGCCGTTGCGTGCTTCTTTGGATAATTCGAGCAGATTGTGCGGCGAACCGAGTTGAACGGCGTCATGCCGTCACAGTGAAGCAAGATTTAATGCGCCGTTCGGTCGGGTACGAAGGCCGATCTACTGGCCGATAACGCCCGTAACCCGACTGTCAGCGCCAGAATGAAGAGGCGGCGCAGAGCTCTTGCTCTGCACCGCCTCGACAATGGTTCCAGTGGAAACCATCGCCCCCCCGCCCGAGCCGAAAAGCCGTGGGTCGCAGAAAGCTGCCGGCCGGTACGAAGCTCGGAAAATCAGTCGTCTATTTCAGGTCCCCGCCAAATCCCTAACCTTTGGCGCGACGCCGTCGGCGCTTGCCGAAATCGGGGGCAGCGGCCGCTGCCGCACCCGGTATTCCCTCGCACACCCGCTCCCCACGAGCAGGCAATGGAGCTATGAAGCAGCGAGCGCGTTTAAAATTGTAAGAACCCGACATTGAACGGCGGGTCGTCATTGTTTTTCATGCCTTTTGCCGGTTAAAATGGGACAATATGCCGCGAAGCGACGCATCACAGCAGTTCCCGACAGGCGCGCGCGTCGCTACGCGCTTCTTTCCCCTGTCGGTCGCACTGCGCCCT
>JAURVS010000268.1 GCA_030655355.1 Sphingopyxis sp. | reverse complement strand
CGAGAATTGGAATTTCTTCCATTGTTGCTGATAAATCGCTGCATTCAGTCGCACCCGTCCATCGGCAAGCGTCGATTTGATCCCCAGTTCATAGTTGGTGAGGAAGTCAGCATCATAGGGGGTAATCGACGCACGCCGGTTAATCCCGCCCGGCCGGAACCCGCGCGACCAGGTCGCATAAGTCATCAAATCCTCGGTCGGTTTCCACGTCAGGTTCAACTTGTGCGTGAAGCCATTATCCTTGGTCCGTTTGGGCACCAGCTTGCCCCCGACGAAATCAGCGAGGTTGGTGCAGGGGCTGCCGTCCACCGCCGCGGGAAGCAATGTGCCGCCCGGATTGTCGCGCAAGATTGCGCCGGTCGTGGTGTAACACCCTGCAACGCCCGTTCGCGAACTGCCCGCGCCGTTGAACGGCGGCCCAGCAGGATTCCGGCCAAAGCCAAAGAAGCCGATCAGGCTGTTGTCGAACTTGTAATAACGGCCGCCGCCGGTCAGCGTGAGGTTCGGAAGAATATCGAAACTCGCCTCGCCGAACGCGGCATAATCCTTGTCGACGCGCTTTTGTTCGGTCAGCCAGAGCGTGCCCGGAAGCCCGTTGACCGACAGCGCGGCGGCGAGATTGTTGACCTTGTAATCCTGATGGATCTCATTGCTCTGGCGCTGATAGAAAAGCCCGGCAACGACGCGGAACCGCTCATCCTGCGGTGACGCGATCCGAAACTCCTGGCTCATCTTCCGGAAATGATCGGTGCCGATGATATATTGGCGCGGATCAATGTCGTTTCCGGCATTGTCCTCAAGATAGAAGTAGCCCGCGAGCCCGCCATAATCGGCATAAAGCGCATCATAGGCTTCGGAATAGTCGGTATAGTCGTTCGCCTGAAACGCTTTGCGATCGAGATAGGCACCCGCGTAAGTAACGTCGAAATTGCCCAGCTTGCCTTCAATTGTCAGCGCCGCCTGAACGAAGCGGTCGCGGCGGTAATCAGGGTAGAAACGCTGGACCTGCAAATCGCCGACGCGTGGATCTTGGGAAAAGACACCTTGGCTCGTCTGCTTCTGGTAAAGAACCGTCGGCGTAACGGTCCAGTTTTCGTCAAGATCGACCTTGAGCGCGGCGCGACCGCCGTACACCTTCGAGTCGTTGAAATTCTTTTCAACCAAGGCGTCATTGTTGACGGTGATGCCGCCGGGTGTCGGCAGAAAGGTCCGCGTTCCCGCGACATTGTCAATATAGCCAGCGTTGCGCTGATACCAGCCGACCATACGCAGCGCCGCCATGTCGCTGATCGGGGCGTTGATCATGCCTTCGAGACGGCCGCCGATACCGCCGCTTTTGACGCTGTTGACCTCGCCGTCGACGCGGCCTTCGAAACCGGCGGTGCTGGGCTTGTTCGTGATAATGCGGATGGTGCCCGCTTGCGACGATGCGCCGTACAGCGTGCCCTGCGGCCCGGCGAGTGATTCGATGCGCGCGATGTCGTACACGTGGACGTCGAGCGTGCCGCCGATCGTCGTGACCGGCTGTTCGTCGAGATAGACGCCGACGCTGGGCAGCGAGCCCGAATGATTGCCGTCGCCGCCGCTCGCGACGCCGCGCATATAGACGGTCGTTACGCCGGGCTGGCTCGACTGGAATGAGACGCTGGGCAAAAGCTTGGAGAAATCTTCGAAATTGGTGACGTTGAGCTGGTCGAGCTTCCGGGTCCCCAGTGCCTGAATGCTGATCGGCACATTCTGAAGATTTTCTTCGCGTTTTTGCGCGGTCACGACGATTTCGTCGTCATATCCCTTGTCGGCGGCTTCCTGCGCCAGGAGCGGGTTGGAAGAGAGAATGCTGCTTGAAAGCGAGGCCAAAAGCAAAGCCCGGCAAGTATATTGGAATTTCATATGATCCCCCTGCAGCGCGCCGACGAGACGGCGTAGCGACAAGGCCAACTTTCTCTTATTTTATGGTGTCGTCAATCGACGCAGAGGCGATCCCGGCGGCTGGCGACGGTTTCCATCGCAACTATGACAAAATTGCCACAATCGGTTTAGCGAACGCCCGGATATTGCGTGAGAACGACGCCGAGGGCATCTTTCAAAGGCCGAAGGTGATGCTCCATCGCCCGCCATTGTCCGACCCCGTCACTGTTGATCGGTCGTCGCACCTGTTCCGAGCTGGCAGTCCGAACCGCACGATCATTGGCGTAGAAATGCAGACACGCCTCTTCGAATGGCAGGCCCAGATAGTCGAGCAACGCGCGCACTTCGCCCTCAAGGTCGTCGATCAGGCGTTCGTGGATTACGCGGTGGATACGCCCAGGCAGAACCGCATCGAAATGATCGAGCAAGTCCACATAATCGGCGTAGTAGCGCCCCATGTCGGTCAGGCTGTAACTGAACGCCTGACCCCGCGCGAAATGCTGTTTGAAGTTCGAGAAACAGCAATCCATCGGATGACGGCGCGCATCGATGATCTTAGCGTGCGGCAGGATCAAATGGATGAAGCCAACGTGCAGCCAGTTGTTCGGCAGCTTGTCGATATAGAAAGGCTTGCCGCTTCGCCGCTGAACTTGTGTGTCGGCCAGAAACTGCTCGCCGAGCGCGCGGGCGCCCGCGGCGTCGAGCTTGACGATCCCGCCCTGATTGATCGCCTTGGCGAACAGCTTGGGAATGTCGGGCAGTTCCATTGTACCCTCGACCATCGAATGGCTCGCGAGTATCTGTTCAATCAGCGTCGATCCGGCGCGCGGCATGCCGATGATGAAAATCGGATCGGGCGCGTCGGCACCAAAATTGGTGCGCGCCGCGAAAAATTCCGGGGTATAAAGCGCCTTGGCATGATCGACGCTCGCGCGAGTCTGGTCCGCTTCATAATGGATCAGCGTCTTCCGCAGCGCATTGCCGCTCGCATAGTGGGCGAAGGCTGTATCGGCTTGCTGACGGTCCTCATGCGCCTTGCCCAGAGCGAAGTGGAGGTGAAAGCGATCCTGCGCGCTGATGTCGGGCCGTTCGAGCGCTCCCAGCATCGAGGCGACATCGTCGTCGTCGAATGCGACGGTCTTGAGATTGGCGAGGCTCCACCAGACTTCGCCCAGCGTCGGTGCAAGCGATAGCGCGCGGCGATAGGCGGTGACCGCATCCGCCTGTCGCCCGACGGTCTTGAGCATATGGCCGTAGGACATCCAGATTTTGGGCTGCTTCGCGAAAAGCTGCAAAACCTGCTCATAGAGTTCCAACGCTTCGTCGAACGCGCCGACGCGGCCGAGCGCTGCGGCTTTGAGATTCGCGTGCGCCAGATTGTCGGGATCGAGCGTCTGCAAGCGATCGAGCTCTTCGACGGCTTCGGCCGAGCGGCCCTGACGGTGCAGCACCGTTGCGAGATTTGACCGCGCAGCGAGAAAGTCGGGCGCGATTTCCAGCGCGCGGCGCAGCAGATTTTCGGCGTCACGATAACGTTCGATCCGTGCGGCCAGTTCGGCGAGCATACGGATCGCCGCGACATCGAACGGATCCTGCTTCAACTGCGCCTTGAGCAAAGGCTCGGCTTCATGCAATCGCCCTTCGTACAGCGCGAGCGCGGCCGCCATCATCTGCGGATTGGCCAGTCCTTGGGCGATCGATCGCTGGGCCGGGTCGAGCGTCACGCGGTCAGCTTTTCGCCGCGCGTGCCTTGGCGACCGCCTGTTTCAGCCCGTCATAGCCGATCTGTCCCTGAAACAACTGGTCTCCGACGATCCATGTCGGGGTCGCGTTGAGCTGCAACTGGGTTGCGATCGCGAGATTGCTGTCGAGTTCGCGCTGGAACAGTGCTTCGTTCGCGGTGGCGTCGGCGGTGCCGTCGGTAACGATACCAACCTTGGCCGCTGCCGCTGCGATCGCCGACTTGTCGAGCGAACTTGCAGCAAACATCGCGTGGTGGAAGGCATCATATTTGCCCTGCCGCGCCGCGGCGAGTGCCATCAGCGCGGCATCGCGGCTTTGCGGTGCGATGATCGGCAGTTCGCGGAAAACAACCTTGAGGCGCTTGTCTTCGCGGATCAGCCGGTCGACGTCGGGAACGCTCGCACGGCAGAAGCCGCACGCATAGTCGGTGAACACGACGAGTGTAACATCGCCATTGGCATTGCCTGCCCAAGCGCCGGCGTAGGGTTTTTCAAGCGCGGGGCGGATTGCCTCAATCGCTTTTGCTATCTCGCCATTGCGCTGCGCTTCGAGAGCCTCGGGAATGATTTGCGGGTTCGCTTTGATGTAGTCGGCGACGATGGTCTCGACCTCGCTCTTGCTCATCCCGCCGCCAAAGCGGCCGCCAAGCCAGAAGGCGAGGGCAAGCAGCAACAGGCCACCGAGCGCGAGCCCCCAGATGCGCGTCGAGCCCTCGTTCATCCCCGTCCCCTTCAACTGCGGCAAGCGCGGCGCCGACATCGCTTTGGCCGCAGCAGGCTTTTGCGCCACCTGCTGGACGATCGGCGATCGATCGTCGGTTTCTGCCCCTGCCGGCTTCGCGGCTGCAGCGATCACGGCGTCGCTTGCGAACAGCGGCAGGTCTGGTGCGCCCGAACCGGCTTTACGCGCCGCAGCTTCTTCGCGTGCGAGCAATTGTTCGAGACCGGAAGGCGGCGGGGTCAATTCTTCGCGCGGCGCAGGACGCAATTTCGTCGCTGCGTCGCCGATACTGTCGCGGAGGCTTTCGGAACCTGCTTTGGCGATGTCGACCACGCCTGCGCGTGTTTTGTCGGCGACTTCACCCAGCCCGCGCCCGGCTTCACTCGACAGCTTTGCGACCTTGTCGCCCAGCGCCATCTTGTCCCACGCCTCGCCGCTCGCCTTGGCGGCGACGCGGCCCGCCTGCGCCGATCCCCGTCCGGCAGCACGCGCGGCGCTTGCGGTGAGCGTCGCGGTTTTGGCAGCGAGTTCGCGCGAGCGGCGCGGAATTTCCATCGCCTCGACGCGGGCAGGAATGTCAGCGCGGTCGCCGATACGGATCGTCCAGTTGGCAAAGGCGTTGCCGCCATCGCGCAGCGCCTGCCAGAATCCAGCAGCACCTGCTTTCAGTTGCTCCGAAGTCACTGCCGGTTTGCGCGCAGGCTCGTCGGTCGAATAACGCGACAGGTCTATGCCGATCGGCGGCGTTTCGCGTGGTTTCGCCAATCCCTCGTCATGCGACGCGGGCGGCAGCGGCGACGCGCTTGGCGTCGGCGCGGTGTCGCGCAACCATGGCTGGTAATAATCGTCTTTGTTATCGGTCACTTGTCGCCCTCGAGCATCATATGATTGTGATGCGCCGCCCTGTCTTACCCGAAACTAACGCCGTTTGCGCTCGCGTTCCACCTCGGCGCGAGCCACCAGCGAAATATCCTGTGCACGGATCCAGTCGGGGGATTCTTGGGGCAGGCCCTGCATCGCCATGTCCGCATTACGCAGCGCAAGCGATGCCTGTCCACCCTCTAGCTGATAGCGTTCCGCCGAGGCGAGCGCGGCGCGCGCCTGATCGCCCTTGTTCGCATAGACGATACCAAGCTGATACCAAGCGAACGGATTCTGATTGTCGAGCGCGACTGCGGTCTTGAGCACCTCTTCAGCCTCGGGGTAGTTGGCGGGATCTTCGGTTGCGATCAGCGCGTGGCCCAGCGTGGCGCTGATCAGCGGCTGCGCGCGAGAGTTGGTCACCGCTTTGCGGAGCGCCGGGATCGCTTCCTTGGGACGGCCCGATTCGAGCAGCACCTGACCCTCAAGTTCCAGAAAATAAGGATCTTCGGGATTGGTCGCGAGCAGTCCCTCGACTTCGCTCAGCGCCTTTTGTGGATAGGCGCTTTTGTGCCAGGCATAAGCGCGCGCATAGCGTGCGGGAATGCTGGTGTTGCTCTCAGGGAATTTGCGCAGCGTCCGCTCGGGCTCGGTCATATAACCCGAAAGCTTTGCCTTGATCCGCTGGAAACGCGCCTCGATCTTGGGGTCGGCGGGCTTGGTCCATGCGGGATCGATGACATAGACTTCGCGCAGCGCCTGAATACGATCGCCCGACATCGGGTGCGTACGGCCATAGGCTTGATCGTCATCCTGCTTCACGCCGTAACGGAATTCGAGATTCTGAAGTTTCTTGAAGAATGCAAGGCTACCGCGGCCGCTGATCCCGGCCTTCGAAAGATATTGCGCGCCCGCGGCGTCGGCAGTCGATTCCTGAACGCGGCTGAAGGCGAGGAATTTGCCGAGCGCGGCCTGTTGGCCTGCCATCATGACGCCCATGCCTGCTTCGCCCGCACCGGCAGCGATCGCTGCGGCGCCGAGCAAGAGGCTTAGCAGCGAGATGCCCGTGGCGGTCTTGGCGCCTTCGTTGACGCGGATCGCGTGGCCGCCCATCACATGGCCCAGCTCGTGCGCGAGCACACCCTGCACCTCTTCGGCGCTGTCAGCTTCCTCGATCAGCCCGCTGAAGACGTAGATGTCCTGACTGCCCGCGACAAAGGCGTTGATACTGCGGTCGCCAAGCAGATGGACACGCACCTGCCCCGGCTGCAATCCTGCTGCGACGAGCAACGGGTCCATCATGTCCTGAAACAGTGCTTCGGTTTCGGCATCGCGGAGGATCGATTGCGCCATCGCCGGACGCAAAGCGATGGCGAACATCGCAAGCAATGTCAGCATGATACGGAAAATCGGGCGCCAAGCGCCCGCGCGATCTGCGACTGGCTGCGGAGAAAAACTCATCCTGCCCATTTTTGCGCCGCGCATCTGAACCCTGACTGAAGCCATGCAGACTTTGTGGGGGTGCTCGCGCGCCGAGGCAAGGCGAGACTTAAGGGAATCTCGTCGTAGTGGTGCGCCTGAAGGCAACGCGGCGGGATGGCGACCGGGTCAATTGCTGCCCCGATCGCCATGATCCCTTAATTGCCGAAGGTGCGTTGCCACCACCCGCGGCGCGGTTCGCCTTCGGGGCCTTCGCCGTCCTCGTCGCCATTCGCGGCGACGGGTTCGGCCTCGCGCGTCGTGGCGGCTTCGGGTGCGGCTTCGGCAGCGACGGCCTTTTTGGCGCGGCTCGCACGCTTTTTCGGCGCGGGCTTTGCCGGTTCGACTTCTGCTTCGGTCGCAACGACCGCTTCCGGCCCCGCTTGCGCAGCGTCAACTGTCGGCGCGCTGGCTTCGGCTACCACTTCGGCGGCCTCTGCTTCGGCCGCGATGGCAGCCTTCGTCTTGCGCGGAGCGCGCTTGCGCTTCGGCTTTTCTTCGGCGGCCGGAGCTTCTTCGGCCACCGCCTCGACGGTTTCGGCTTCCACCGGCGCAGCAGCTTCGGCTTCGGCGGCTTCGCCATCGACGACTTCAGCGGCATCGACCTTGGGCTTGCGGCCACGGCCACCACGGCGGCGGCGCGGCTTGGCTTCAGCTTCTTCAGTTGCTTCGGTCGCCTCGGCTTCGCTTACCACTTCGTCGGATGCGGCTTCGCCTTCTTCGGAAGCCTCGTCATCGGCGCTGCGCTCTTCGCCGGTTTCAGGGATTTCATTGCCTTCCTCGTCACGGCGCCCGCGGCGGCCGCGACGACGACGGCGGCGACGCTTGCGGCCTTCGCCATCGGTGTCGGCATCTTCGCGCTCGCGTTCGCGGGGACGGACAGGGCGTTCGTCGCCGGCTTCTTCTTCGGCGACCTCTTCGTCTTCCTCATCCTCGGGATAATCGTCGTCATCATCCTCGATCGGAGCGATCGGGGCAAAGCTGCGGCGCGCGATCGGCGGCGGACCGCTGACTTCGACCGCCATACGCGCACCCTCGGTTTCGCCGTCGGGCAGGATTTCGACGGTCACGCCGTAAAGTTCTTCGATCTCGCGCAGCTCGCGGCGCTTTTCGTTGAGAAGGTAGAAGGTCGCTTCCTGGCTGGCGCGCAGCGTGATTCTGTTGCCCTTGCCGCGTGCGGCCTCCTCTTCGATCAGGCGTAGCGCGCTGAGGCCCGCTGACGAAGCGGTGCGGACGAGGCCGGTGCCTTCGCAATGCGGGCACGGGCGCGTCGAGGCTTCGAGTACGCCGGTGCGCAGGCGCTGGCGGCTCATCTCCATCAGGCCGAAGCCCGAGATACGGCCGACCTGAATGCGCGCGCGATCATTCTTTAGCGCGTCCTTCATCGCGCGTTCGACCTTCCGGACGTTCGAGCCATGATCCATGTCGATAAAGTCGATCACGACAAGTCCGGCCATGTCGCGCAGGCGCAACTGACGCGCGATTTCGTGCGCGGCCTCGAGGTTGGTGCTGACCGCAGTCTGTTCGATATTATGCTCGCGAGTCGAGCGGCCCGAGTTGATGTCGATCGACACCAAAGCCTCGGTCGGGTTGATCACGAGATAACCGCCCGATTTCAGCTGGACGACGGGATTGAGCATCCCAGCGAGCTGGTCCTCGACGCCATAGCGCTGATAGAGCGAGACGGGGTCAGCATATTGTTTCACGCGGCGCGCGTGGCTGGGCATCAGCAGCTTCATAAACTGCTTTGCGGCCTTATAGCCCTCGTCGCCTTCGACGAGCACTTCCTCGATGTCTTTGTGATAAATATCGCGGATCGCGCGCTTCACCAGGTCGCTGTCCGAGTGGACGAGCGCGGGCGCGCTCGATTCGAGCGTCTTTTGGCGAATTTCGTCCCACAGGCGGGCGAGATAATCGAAGTCGCGTTTGATCTCGACCTTGGTGCGGCTCATTCCTGCAGTGCGGACAATGCAGCCCATCGACGGCGGCAGCGCGAGTTCGTCGATCATCGCCTTCAGCTTGCGGCGATCGGCGCCGTTCGAAATCTTGCGGCTGATGCCGCCGCCATGCATCGTGTTCGGCATCAGCACGCAATAACGGCCAGCAAGCGACAGATAGGTAGTGAGCGCGGCGCCCTTGTTACCGCGTTCTTCCTTGACGACCTGTACCAACATCACCTGACGGCGACGGATGACGTCCTGAATCTTGTAGCGGCGGCGAAGCGACATGCGGTTTTCGCTATCTTCGTCGTCGTTGCGGCGGCTGCGTCCGCGGCCACCCTTGCGGTTGTTGCCGCCGCGTCCGCGTCCGCGTCCACGGCGATCGCCGCGGCCGTCTTTGCCCTCTTCCGACCCTTCGGCTCCGTCTTCGGCGTCGCCATTTTCGGCGTCGCCATTTTCGTCACGATCATCGCGGTCGTCATCATCATCGCGCTCGTCGTCGCGATCATCCCGATCGTCGCGGCTGTCGCCATTGTCGTCCTCGTCGTGATAATCGACGTCGGCTACATCGCCTTCCAACTCGTCCAGATCTTCCTCGGCGCGCTGCGCCGCGGCGGCAGCATGCTCGGCTTCTTCGCGCAGCAGTGCCTCGCGGTCTTCCTTGGGAATCTGATAATAGTCAGGGTGGATTTCGCTGAACGCGAGGAAGCCGTGCCGGTTGCCGCCATATTCGACGAACGCCGCCTGAAGCGACGGTTCGACACGGGTTACCTTGGCCAGATAAATATTGCCCTTGAGCTGTTTGTGCTCAGCGGACTCGAAATCAAACTCCTCGATCCGGTTTCCCTTGGTGACGGCGACACGGGTTTCTTCCCGGTGCCGCGCGTCGATCAACATGCGCGTGGTCATTAGATACACTCCAAGCGCGCCTTAGCGCGCCATCAAAAAATCCCGCGACTCTTCCCGAGGGAAAGCCACGGCGGATACGGGTGAAAAGAAAAAAGACGTTATTGCCGCGGCGGGCCTGCGTCCGGTCCTGGACGCGCATGCGGTCTTCACATCCAGCGACGGCCGGGGCGAAAGCGCCCGCGTCGCGGAGTGAAGGGAGCATGGCAAGCCTCATGCGGCATCAACCTGTTACGGGATGAGCGGGCGGGCAGGGCGGGCGTATTGCGAACGCCCCGACTGTCCGGTCAACCGGGTGGACTGACGGCAGGTCGTCCTTCCCCGCATGTCCGGCACCAAGGCGGCCATGTTCCGCGAATTTGCGGAGCAGGCCTTCCCCTCAAAAGGCCGGACGGCACCGGGAACGACACCGTCAGTGAGGGCGTGCTAGCATCGGCATGTGCCGACGGCAACCACAACCGCGGTACAAAGATAGGATAGGTCACAGGTGTTGCAAGAAAACACCCGGCGTCGAACACACTGAATCGCCTGCCTGTCTTGCCCGATCAGGAGCGTTCGGGCGGGCTTATCAACGCGTGATTCACCATATTTGCCAGCCTGTGCGCTTGTGATTTTGAATAAGCGCTGGACGATTGCGCGCCTTGGGCGGCATAGACGCGCGATGAGCCTGCTGCTCGCCCTGCTTGGCACGATCGCGACCCCGGCGCACGCGGGCTACGAAGGTGCGACCCCGATTGCCGCATCGGCGCTTCGGCCAAATACTTATGATCGCATCTCTCCGGTGCCACCTCTCAGGCTGCAGGAACCCAGCGGATTTCGCGCCAAACGGCCCGGCAAACGCTATAGCGTCACCGTTCCGATCGGCAAACCCAAGCCCGCGGTCGCGCTACCCCGAATCGAAGGTCCCGAGGACAGCCGCCTGCCGCTCGTCGTGATCGACGCGGGGCATGGCGGGCACGATCCAGGCGCGATTTCGCCGCACAGCGGAAAGCGGGAAAAGGATATCACGCTCGCCCTGGCCCGTGCGATCCGGGCAGATCTGCTCGCGTCGGGCCGGGTGCGCGTTGCGCTCACCCGCATCGACGATCGTTTCCTCATATTGGAAGAACGGTTCGGCATTGCGCGGCGGTTGAAAGCAGATCTGTTCATTTCGGTGCATGCCGATGCGGCGGAGACCGAGACCGCGAGCGGCGCGTCGATTTACACCTTGTCGGAAGTCGCGTCCGACCGAGAGGCCGCTCGGCTTGCCGCGCGCGAGAATAAGGCGAATATCATCAATGGGGTCAATCTGAGCGCACATAGCGGCGATGTCTCGGCGATTCTGCTCGACCTGACCCAGCGCGAAACGATGAATGTCGCGTCCGACTTTGCTCGGCTGCTCCAGCGTGAGGCGTCGGACGAGGTCAAATTCCGCACCACCGCGCACCGTTTCGCATCCTTCATCGTGCTGAAAGCGCCCGACACGCCGTCGGTCCTGTTTGAAACCGGCTTTATCTCGAATAAGGATGATGCCGAATTTCTGGCCTCTCCCGAGGGCCAGAAAAAGGTCGCGCGCGGCGTCCGCGATGCGGTGCAAATCCACTTCGCGCGAAAGATCGCGGCGCGCTAGCGTCGAAAGTTAGTCTTGACTAACTTTCCGGGCGACGACAGCCTCTCCACACTTGGAGGGTGAGATGAGCTGGAGCAACTGGTCGGGAAGCGTGACGGCGAGCGGACAGATCGCGCGACCGCAAAGCGAGGACGAATTGGCGGCGCTCGTCCGCAGCGCGCACAAGCTGCGCGTAACTGGCGCAGGGCACAGCTTCATGCCGCTTTGCGAATCAGGCGAATTGATCATCAATCTTGAGGATATGGCGGGCACGATGCGCATCGCCGCCGACCGGCGGACGGCGAATATTCCTGCGGGCTGGAGCATCCGCCGGCTCACGGCGGCGCTGTACAACGAAGGGCTGGCGCTGGCCAACCAAGGCGACGTCAATCCGCAGTCGCTGGCGGGCGCGATGGCGACGGGAACACATGGCACCGGCACCGATCTGGGTTCGCTTTCGACCTTCGCGCGCGGCTTCCGGCTGGTCGGCGCTGATGGCGAGGCGCGCTGGTGCGATGCGGCGACACATGCCGATCTGTTTCAGGCACAGCGTTTGTCGCTCGGTCTGTTCGGCATAGCGACCGAGATTGAGGTGTCGGTCGTGCCCGCCTTTCATCTTGCCGAACGGATCGAAAAGCGCCGCTGGGCCGAGGTGCGCGAAAGCTATGAGGAACTGACCCGCCAGCATCGCCATATCGAATTCTGGTTCTTCCCGCACAGTGATCATGTGATCCTTAAAACGCTCGACCTCTGCGATCCCTGTGATCCTCCGCCGAGCACGACCGACATGGAGGAGGCGGTGTTTCGCCGGATCCTGAATATATCGGCGCGCTTGCCCTTTCTCACGCCGGCGTTGCAGCGGCTGATGATGAAAAGCGGCATCTCGGGCCGCCGCCGCGGCCCCGCGCACAGCATCTTTCCCTCGGACCGGACGTTGCGGTTCGAGGAGATGGAATATGAAATGCCGCGGAGCGCCGGGCTCGAAACATTGGAAGAGGTCGTCGGCTGGATCCGGCGGCGGAGTCTGCCCGTCACCTTTCCGTTCGAATATCGCGTCGTGGCGGCGGACGATATCTGGATGAGTCCGATGAATGCCGGGCAGGTCGCCGCGATTTCGATGCACCAATATGCCAAAATGCCCTGGGCGGCCCTGTTTGCCAGCGCCGAAGCGATTTTCCGCGGCGCGGGTGGCCGGCCGCATTGGGCGAAGCGCCACACGTTGAACCGCGCCGATGTTACCGCTCTCTATCCTATGGCGAGCCGCTATACCGCGGTGCGCCGCGCGGCCGACCCCGAAGGAAAATTCCTCAATCCGCATCTGGAGACCTTGTTCGCATGACGACCGACCGTGAATTGCATGACCATCTGATCGATCAGCAGGGATCGCGCGCCGACCTTAATACGCCGGTGCTCGTTGTCGATATCGAGGCGCTCGATCGCAACATCCAGCGGATGGCGGCGCTTGCAGCCAATCATGGCGTCGCGCTGCGCCCGCATGCGAAGACGCACAAAAGCGTCGATATCGCGCTCCGTCAGAGAAAGGCCGGGGCGGTCGGGGTGTGCTGCGCCAAGATCGGGGAGGCGGAGGTGCTGGCCGAGGGCGATGTTGCGGGCATCCTCATCACGTCACCCGTCGCCGCGCCCGCCGCAATCGTGCGGCTTGCCGCGCTCGCGGCGCGCGCCGACGCGTTGATGGCGGT
>JAURVS010000296.1 GCA_030655355.1 Sphingopyxis sp. | reverse complement strand
GCGACTAGCCGATCCAGTTTTCCTGCATCAGCCGGACCTTGTCGGGCCATTTGTCGAGGCTATCGAGCCCTTCGAGCAATTCGTCGGCGAAGTCGGTGATTTTCAGGAACCACTGCGACAGCTTCTTTTTCTCGACGAGCGCGCCCGAACGCCAGCCGCGGCCGTCGATCACCTGTTCATTGGCGAGCACGGTCATGTCGACCGGGTCCCAATTGACGTAGCTTTCCTTGCGCGTGACGAGTCCCGCGGCAAACAGGTCGAGGAACAGCGCCTGTTCCTGGCCGTAATAATCGGGTTCGCAGGTCGCGAGTTCGCGGCTCCAGTCGATCGCGAGGCCGAGCCGCTTCAATTGTCCGCGCATCGAGGCGATATTGTCGCGCGTCCATCCGCCCGGATGCACGCCCTTTTCCATCGCGGCATTTTCGGCAGGCATGCCAAAGGCGTCCCAGCCCATCGGGTGCAGAACATCATGCCCCGTCATGCGCTTGAAGCGCGCGAGCACGTCGCCCATCGCATAGTTGCGCACATGCCCCATATGGATGCGCCCCGACGGATAGGGGAACATCTCGAGGATATAGGCCTTGGGCCGTTCCTTTCCGTCAGCGTCGCCCGTCTCGTTCGTGGCAAAGCTGTTCGTCGCCTCCCACGCCTTTTGCCAGCGGGCATCGGCAGCGAGGGCGCCAAAGCGCGGTTCGCGGGTCATTCTCGGTTACCCCGTTGTCAGGTGGCCGACGCGCATCCGCGCCGCCCTGATATTTAGTCCTTGAAGGCGCTGCGGCGCAGGTCGCGGGCGCGAGTGAGGATGATTTCCTCCAGCTTCTGCACCGTCGCCGCCTGAACCGGCGCATCGACCCAAGTGCCGCCCTGCGCAACCTGGCGCGACGCCGCGACGCGGAGTGCATCGGCGCGCAGGTCCTGATCGAGGATCGACACAGTGACCTTCATCCGCTCGCCGGGATTGCCCGGGTTCGCATACCAGTCGGTGATCACGACGCCGCCAGCCGAATCGGCCTGAAGCAGCGGCATGAACGACAAGGCATCGAGCGAGGCGCGCCACAAATAGCTGTTCACGCCGATCGTCGTGACCTGGCTTGCAGCGAGGTCGGCGCGCGGCCGCTCTTTGTTGGCGCACGCCGAAAGGCCGAGCGCGGCAAGTCCGAGCAGCGCGAGCGTAGCCGGACGGCGACCGAGCGTGGCAAGGACGGAAAGCTGGGACATGCCGATAACACCTTATCTTTTAGAGCGCAGCGGGAACGGAAAACCGCGCCGCGCATAACGGAATTGTCAGCGTCTCTATCGCCCTTGCCGCCGTCGGGCAAGCGCGGCAATTTCGGCCTCGCGATGGTTCAGATTCTGGTCAGGCTGGAGCAGCCGCGAAAGCCGACTGTCCTGATCGTGCAACAAATTTAAGGAAAAGCCGAAACGGACAGATAATTTGACGGATTCACAGGCAATGCGACGCCAAGAGTCCTATTTACAGATTCGATTGGGGTTGGAGTCGTAGCCATGCCGCGGAAATCGCGACATTTTTGGAAATTCGGAGTCGCTGCTTTGGCGGTGGTTTCGGTTGCGTTGCCGCCGGCGCTTGCCGCGATGTCGCGCACCGACCGGATACGTGACACCGTGCTTTCGGAAACCCTGCTTGGCCAGTTTACCCCGGCATCGGGCGATACGCGGCTGATCGCACGCTACAACAAAATGTCGGACGAGACGCGCCGCAGCTTCAGCTTCACGCCGGCTCTGACCGACGACAGCCGCAAGAATCGGGCGATCACCGTCGTGATTCGCGCCCGGGACGACGCATCGAGCGCGACGCGCACGTCGGCGCTCGCCGCCGGCCGTACCGCGCCGATTAGCATTGCACAGGTCAAATATAATCTGGGCGCGTCGGTGGGCTTTGAGAAATTTGTCACCCCGTCGCTGCCGCGTGGCACCGACCTTCGCAACCTGCCGGTCGCGAAGGCTCCCGAGCAGGATGAGAAAAAGTCGCGCTTCGCCACGCGAATGGTCAACCGCCCCAGCGACCCCAGCGGTGCGACCGATCGTGTCACGGCTCCCGGCGAAGCGCCCGCCGTCGATGTGGTCAGCAGCTATCGCCTGACCAAGAATCTCGATGTGACTGCGGGCGTTCGCTATCGCGCCGACGATCGCGTCGAACCGTTGACTGATTCGCGTCGCGACAGCCAGGCGGTCTATGTCGGGACAGCCTTCCGCTTCTGACGCGCCCGGCGCTTCGTCGCGCTTTCTTCCCAAGCATCGATAGCCGCCCAGCCCGATTGTTTTCCGCGTGCTCGGTTTAGCAGTCGTCCGCGCGTCGCAGTCATCCCGCCCAGAGCAATCGCCTGCGCACCCGACAGCCGCGCGAGCCGCAGCCAGGCCGCCAGCCCTAGCGCAGCTGCGTCCGGGTGCGAGCGTGTCGAGTGAAGTGGGGAAATGAAAACCCCGTCGGCGGCGGCATGCCGAGCTCGCCGCGCCTCGCGCGTGTCATGCACCGGCATCGTCACCAACAGTCCAAGGCGGCGCGCCTGCCCGGCGCGGGCCGCGTCGTGCTGGCGGAGGTGAACGCCATCCGCGCCCCAGCGCCGGGCAACGTCCGGTCGCCCTGCGAGCAACACGGTCAATTCCCGTGCCCGCGCAACGCGCATCAACCGTCGCAACAGGCGCCAGCGGACGCCCTTTGAAAGTCCGTCATGGCGCAGAACGATGCCGCTTCCCGGAGGCAACAGCACCGCCAAATCCGCGATTCCCGTCGTCAACCGTTCGTCGCTGAACAGCCATTGGTTGGGCAATCGGAGCGGCAGGGGGTGGCGTCGGACCATCGCCCTTTCTATAGGCGCGTCGCAGGCGCACGCAACGCGCCGAACAGGACAAGATGATGAGCGAAGCAGCAGAGCGACTGGCGGACATACAGGCCCATATCGCGGGCGCAGCGCAGCGCGCGCAACGCCGCGCGGGTGACATACATCTGATCGCCGTGTCGAAGACGCATGACGCGCAGGCGATCCGCCCGCTGATCGCTGCCGGCCAGCGGCATTTTGGCGAGAATCGCGTGCAGGAGGCGGCCGCGAAATGGCCTGAGCTGCGTGCCGAAACGCCCGATATCGTGCTGCATCTGATTGGTCAGCTGCAATCGAACAAGGCCGAAGAAGCCGTCGCGCTGTTCGATGCGATCCATTCGCTCGACCGCAGCTCGCTGGTGAAAGCGCTCGCGCGCGCCTGTCAAACGGCAGGCAAGCAGCCGATCCTGTTCATCCAGGTCAATATCGGTGACGAAGAACAAAAGGGCGGCTGCTCCGTTGCCGAGCTCCCCGCGCTCCTCGCTGAAGCGAAGGAGGCCGGGCTGACCGTCGAAGGGCTGATGGC
Source organism: Sphingopyxis sp. (assembly GCA_030655355.1). GTDB lineage: Bacteria > Pseudomonadota > Alphaproteobacteria > Sphingomonadales > Sphingomonadaceae > Sphingopyxis. The sequence continues at coordinate 2,473 of JAURVS010000296.1, read as the reverse complement.
CATTCCTCCGGCCGACGTCGAACCTGCGCCCTATTTTGCGCTGCTCGACGAATTGGCCGAACGCCACGCGCTGCCACTGCGATCAATGGGGATGAGCGCTGATTATGAGACCGCAGTCACGCTGGGCGCGACGCACGTCCGCGTCGGGACGGCGCTATTCGGGTCGCGTTGACGCGGTAACCTAACAATGGCTCCTCCCCTGACGCGCCGCGGCAGGGGAGGATTGCCACATGGCAACCAACCGTCAGGCCGTCGGCCGCTTCCACGGTGCGTCATAGTGGATTGCCACCGCGGTAGCCGACGCTTCGAACACCGCACGCCACCAGCGGCTGATCGAATTTGTTCCGTTGGACCGAGCCATTGTTCTTCTCCTTCAAGCGAGCCGCCGCAGGGAGGGGAGCGGGCCGGATCGGCCCTGGCGGCTACCAGGCCTTTCTAATTCCGACTTGATAGCGATTGGCGCCCAAATTAGCCGTGCGAACGACCAATTTTCGCGTTATGAGCGAAATTATGCGAAAAATAGCCGATCTCGACGATTTCGACCGACGCCTGCTTGATCTGGTTCGTCAGAACAATCTCGAGCCCGCACGGCTTCTTGCGGAGAAGGTTGGTCTATCCTTGTCGGCGGTGCTCAGGCGTTTGCGGCGGCTGCGCGACGAAAAGATCATCATCGCCGATATCGCCGTGGTCGACCCGGCGCTGACCGGATCGGCGCTCACCATGCATGTGCTGGTCCAGATGCAGCAGGCGGGGCCGCAGACGATGGACAATTTCGCGCGCCAGATCGCGCGCTATCCCGAAATAACCGGTGCATGGGACGTCACCGGCGACGATGATTTCCTGCTGAAAGTTCAGGTGGGCTCGATGGAAGACTATGACGTCTTCACACGGCGCGCACTGGGCGAAGACAAGGGCGTGCATTCGTTCAAGACGCTGATCACGATCCGCAACATCATCGAGAATGATATCGCGAGGCGTCCGCTGCGCGACCGGTGAACTAAGAGCGCCAGTTGGATCGAGCAACTAGGCGTTCCCCGGCGCAAGCCGGGGCCCAGAAGCCACAGCGCTGAACCGTGTGGGGCCCGGCTTTCGCCGGGGCCGGGGAACAGAATGCCAAATGCTATTCGTCGCAAAGGGTTATGCCCGAACTAGATCCAGGCTCGCCCTGTTACCCCCGTCCGCTCGACACGATCGCATCGGCAGGGCAATCAGGCACGAAAAAGGGCGGCGCAAATGGCCGCCCCTTGAGATCCCGGCTTTCGCCGCGATGATACATGCCATTCCGTTCAACGAAGCCGAACGGAGCGATGCATCACTTGATCTTGGCTTCCTTGAACTCGACATGCTTGCGCACGCGCGGGTCATATTTCCGCACCGACATCTTTTCGGTCATCGTGCGCGGGTTCTTTTTCGTGACATAGAAAAAGCCCGTGTCAGCGGTGCTCACCAGCTTGATCTTGACGGTCGTCGGCTTGGCCATGGCCCTGTTCCTCGAAAAATCTGCACATCCGCCGGAGGTCCGACCGATGCGGCGGGACTAAGGGCCCCGACGTTGGTGTGAAAAACATGAAGGGCCGCGCACAAGGCGCCGCCTTCAATATCCGCGCGCCTCTGACCGGATTCGGCGCTTCTGTCAAGCGAAAGGAGCGGATGGGCGGCGCAAGGCGGCCCATCCGGGAGAGAGTATCAGGCGTTCTTGATCTCGAAGCGAACGCGCATTTCTTTCCAGCTTTCCTCGGGCACCCCGCCGCGCGTCGCGGCCTTGAAGCGCCACTTGGCGAGTGCACGCCGTTTGGTTGCCTCAAAGAACGCCGGATCGTCGGCGCTGACAAGCTCGACCGCTTTCACCCGTCCATCGGTGCCGATCAACACGCGGACGATCGCTATGCCTTCGATCCCTTCGCGCTGCGCGCGTGCCGGATAATCGGGTTGAAATACACCCATATAGCGCTGGTCAAGCTGTGCGAGCACCAGCTTTGGCGGCGCAGGCAGTTCGACGACTTCGGGCAAGACCTGTGCCGTTCCGGTTCCGGGTCCCGCGGGTAGTTCATAACCGCGTTCGGGGCCGGTAAACGTGGAGTCCGGCGTTACGGGCTTGAATGGCGTCTTCACCGTCGTGATGGGGCTTTCAACCGTTTTCTTTTGCGTCTGGGGGTCGGCCTTCGGCTCGGGCGATTGCGGAGTCGGCAAAATGACCGACGTCCACTCCGACGGATCGCTTATTGGTTTATGCACGATGATCATCGGCGATAGCGCAACCGCAGCGACCATTGCCACAGGCAAACCGACCGCGAGCAGCGCCGCAACCGGGTGGCGGCGATTGTCGCTGCCATAGCTATTGCGCGGCAAAACCGCCGACGCGCCGACGCGCGCCGTCGTTGCCTCAGGCGCCGCCAATATCGACGAAATCAAGGGTATCAGGGTCATGGCATCTCTCCTTGCCTTACAAGACCCGGCCCCGCGGCGTTTGACC
>JAURVS010000267.1 GCA_030655355.1 Sphingopyxis sp. | reverse complement strand
GCTTGTGCGCATTTCGCCCTATGACAGTTCGGCGCGGCGCCACACCAGCTTTTCGAGCGTGTGGGTCTATCCGGTGATCGACGACAACATCGATATCGAGATCAATGAAGGCGATCTCAAGATCGATACCTATCGCGCCTCGGGCGCGGGCGGACAGCACGTCAACACGACCGATTCGGCGGTGCGTATCACGCATATTCCGACAGGCATCGTCGTCGCGAGCCAGAACGATCGTTCGCAGCACAAGAACCGCGCGACCGCGATGGGGATGCTCAAGGCAAGAATGTACGAGGCCGAGTTGCAGAAGCGCGAGGCGGCGGCGTCAGGCGAATATCAGGCAAAGACCGAGATCGGCTGGGGTCACCAAATCCGCTCGTACGTCCTCCAGCCCTATCAGCTGGTGAAGGATTTGCGCACCGGCGTGACTTCGACAGCGCCGGGCGATGTGCTCGACGGCGCACTTGATCCCTTCATGGCAGCGGCGCTGTCGCAGAAGGTCACGGGCGAAAAGGTCGAAGTGGAAGATATCGACTGATGATCCGCGCGGTTGTCTTTGCCGCGCTAGCGCTTCTGCCGCTGCTTGGCGGCTGTGACGCGCCGTGGGACGATGATAGCGGACGCACCGAAACCGCGCGCGAATTTCCCCCCGCAGACCGGCCGGTGGCAACGACAGTCTCGACCAAATGGTCGACCGAGGAGGCGCGCGATCGCGTCAATGAGGCCGACGACGTCATGGACTCGGCCGATGTTCGCCCCGGCATGACGGTCGCCGACATCGGTGCGGGCGACGGCTATTATACCGTCCGCCTCGCCCAGCGGGTCGGCGCGGGCGGCCGCGTACTGGCACAGGACATCATGCCCGAGGTGATCGAGCGGCTCGCCGATCGCGTCGCACGAGAACGGCTCGACAATGTCTCGCTGAAACTCGGCGCGGTTGATGATCCCCGCTTGCCCGCGGCGAGTTTCGACCGCGTCTTCATGGTCCATATGTATCACGAGATTGGCGAGCCCTATGCGTTCCTCTGGCGGCTGCGGCCGGCGCTGCGCAAGGGTGGGCAAGTGCTGGTCGTCGACGGCGATCGCTCGATAGCGCAGCATGGCACGCCGTTCCGTTTGCTCGTATGCGAGTTTGAGGCGGTGGGCTACAAGCTCGTGTCCTATGACGACAAGCAGCATGCAGGCGGCTATCTCGCGCGCTTCGAGCCCGAGGGCAAGCGTCCCCAGCCCGACGCAATCAAGGTCTGCGACAACCCGTAAAGTTCTTCTTTAATAGACGATTACCCGGTCATCGTCGCCGACTTCGGCGAGGAAGCTGACCAGTCCCGCGGCGCGAACTTGCGGCACCAATTCGTTCGCCGCGATCCCGGCAAGCGCCATGCCCGACTGGCAGACGAACAGACTCACCTCCATCGCAATCGCTTCGCCGACAAGCCAGGCAAGGTCGGGTTGGCCCGCCGCGCGGCGCGCGTCGTCGCCGACAAAAGACACGGGTTGGCGCACAAGCGCCGCCGCTTCGCCCTGCAGAAAGAGGCGCACCGGGCGTCCCAACGCCGCTGCCGCCATTGCGGCTTCGAGCGCCGCGTAGAAGCGCGCGCCCTCTGCGACGGCAACGATAATGTTCAGGCTCGGCATATCGGGCACAGCGGATCCTCGGGCACGCCGACTTCGCGCCAGCGCCGGTCGAGCATGTCGAGGATGGCGAGCCGGCCCGTCAATGACGCGCCAAGCCCGGTCAGCGCGCGCACCGCTTCGAGTGCCGCCATCGTGCCGACCATTCCGGCGAGTGCGCCCATCACGCCAGTTTCGGCGCAATTAATGCCTTCGCGATCGGGGTCGTTGCCGACGAGGCAAGCGTAGCAGGCCTGATCTGCGCGCCATCCTTCATAGAGTGCAACTTGTCCCTCAAACGCGCCGATCGCCGCGCTCAGTAGCGGGATGTGAAGCGCGACGGCGGCGTAGTTGACCGCGAGCCGCGTCGCGAAATTGTCGCAGCCGTCGAGGATCAGGCTCGCGCCCGCGAGCAAGTTTTCAGCGTTTTCATTGTCGAGCCGTTGGGGCACCGCGATGGCATCGACATGCGGATTGATCCGCCGCGCCGCCGTCGCCGCCACGTCGGCTTTCAGCGCGCCGATGTCGGCATCGGTGAACAACGGCTGGCGTTGCAGGTTCGAGAGTTCGACGACGTCATCGTCGATGATCGTCAGCCTGCCGACGCCCGCCGCCGCGAGATAGGTGATCGCCGGGCAGCCAATCCCGCCCGCGCCAATGACGGCAATATGGGCGTCCTTCAGCTTCGCCTGCCCGGCGCCGCCAAAGGTCGGCAGAATGATCTGTCGAGCGTAACGGTCGAGTTCGGCGTCGCTGAGCAATTATTCGGCCGGGCGCCGCAGCTTGATACCCGACAGCGAAGCGAGCCCTGCGGCGTCGGCGGTTTCATCGACGGCGTCGCTTTCAACGCCGGTCGAACCGAACCCGCCCGTGCCGCGCTCGGTTTCATCGAGGGTGACGACCTCGGCAAAGGTTGCGCGCTGGACAGCGGCGGGCACCAACTGGGCGATACGGTCGCCGCGCTTCACTTCGAAACTCTCGTCGCTGTGGTTCGCGAGAATTACTTTCACTTCGCCGCGATAATCGCTGTCGATCGTGCCGGGGGTGTTGAGGCACGTGATTCCATGCTTGAGCGCAAGGCCCGAGCGCGGGCGGACCTGTACTTCATATCCGGCGGGGATCGCCATCGCGAAGCCGGTCGCGACTGCATACCGCGTGCCGGGGCGGATCGTCAGCGTCTCGGCGGCGACGACGTCCATTCCCGCAGCGCCATAGCTCGCATAGGCAGGCAAGGGTAGGCCGCCACCATTGGGCAGGCGCTGGATCGCGATTTCAATCGGATTCAAGGGGTGCGCTGGTGTCGAGTTCATCGGCGATTTTTTCCATCAATTTACGGGCGACGGCGCCTTTCGGCAGCCGGTCCCAGCTGTCTACCCCGTCTTTGCTAATGATATGCACGCGGTTATTTTCACCGCCCATCGGATCGGCGGCGACGTCGTTTGCGACGATCCAGTCGCACCCCTTGCGCGCGAGCTTCGCCTGCGCGTGGGCGATGACGTCGTTGGTTTCGGCGGCAAAGCCGACGAGCAGCGGCGGTCGCTTGGGGGATTTGGCGAGGCCCGCGAGAATATCGGGATTTTCGGCGAGAGCGAGCGGCGGAACGACGCCGCTACCGTCCTTCTTGATCTTCTGCCCCGCCGGATCGGCGGCGCGCCAGTCGGCGACTGCAGCAACCATGATGGCGGCATCGACGGGCAGTCCGGCTTCGACCTCGGCCGCCATCTCCATTGCCGTTTCGACATCGACGCGGATCACGCCGGGCGGGGTCGGTAACGGTACGGGACCGGTGATTAGCAACACTTCGGCGCCCGCCTCGGCGGCGGCGGCGGCGATTGCAAAGCCCTGCTTTCCGCTGGACCGGTTAGCGATGTAGCGCACTGGATCAATCGGTTCGTGCGTTGGTCCTGCGGTAATCAGGATACGGCGGCCAAACAGCGGGCGGTGATTCTCGGGTGCGAAATCAGGCTGTCCGGTCAGCGGAACGGGCGCAGGTGCGCTGGCCAAGGCGGCATCGATCGCTGCCTTGATCGCTGTCGTGTCGGGTAGGCGGCCGGGGCCATATTCCCCGCACGCCATCTCGCCTTCGTCGGGCGCCATCACCGTGATGCCGTCGCCGCGCAGCGTGGCGACATTGCGCTGCGTCGCGGGGTGGAGCCACATGCGGACATTCATTGCGGGCGCCGCAAGCACCGGCTTGTCGGTGGCGAGCAGAAGGGTGGTGGCGAGGTCGTCGGCAATGCCTGCCGCCATTTTCGCGAGCAGGTCGGCGGTTGCTGGCGCGACGACGACGAGGTCGGCTTCGCGGCTCAGCTGGATATGCCCCATCTCGACCTCGTCCTTCAGGTCGAAGAGGTTTGTATAGACCTTGTTCTCGCTCAGCGCCGCGAGCGTCAGCGGCGTCACGAACTGCTCACCCGAGCGCGTGATGACGCAGCGTACGATATAACCCGCCTTGCGGAGCAGGCGGACGAGCTCGATGCTCTTGTAGGCCGCGATGCCGCCGCCGATGATCAGGAGGATGCGGGATTTGGATGCCACGTCAAACTCCTGTCAGCAGCACGTCGAGCGCGGCGGTGATCGTCAAGCTGTCTCCATCCAGATTCATCACGATCTCGCTAAGCTGGCTTACCGGAATGGCGGCGGCAAATTGCGTGTACATCACATAGCTTGTCTCTTCGACGGTGAAGAGCGGATTAAGACGACGCGCCACCACATCGAACTGTTCGGCGCGAAGAAGCGGCGAGACGAGCCGCGTATTGAGGTGCCTCAGCACGTCGGATTGGCAATCGATCACCAGATCGCCGTCCACGGTGCGCCAAACGTCGAACTGCGCCATCAGAAAAGTCGATATTTGGCGAGTGGGAGCCCATGTTCGCGAACATAAGCGTTCGACGCCTCGATCGCGGCCCGGTTTTCGTCCTGCCACGCCGTTTCGCGCGCTTTTTTGACCTCGACGGCGAGCCCGGACTGGCAAGCTTCGCTGACGTTAATGCCCAGCAGTCGCGCCTCTTCGACCAATTCCGCGCTCAGCGACACATTCGTCGCCTTCTTGGGTCCTTCGAATCGCGTGGGCCGGTTCATCACCATTCTCCTTGCGCATAAGATATGCGCATCACCTGTGCGAAATCAACCCAGCCAGTTCAGTGCGGCGGCGCCCGATGCAGCCCCTGCGAGCGCAGTCAGCGCGTAGCGCCACCAGCGGCGGCGTTCGCCTTTTTCCCACATCAGCGGAATTTCGGGAAGCGGCGGTGCGGGCGGTGCCGCGCCTTTCTTCGGCAGTTGGGCGTCGAGGCGGCGGATGATGTCGGGGATCAGCGCCAGCGTCTTGCCCTGTTCGCGCAGGCCGTCAGCGAGCGCCGCTTCAGGGCCAAGCTCGTCGCGAATCCACTCGCTGACGAACGGGCCGGAGACGTCCCACATATTGATTTTGGGGTTCAGCATCGTCGCGACCCCCTCAACCATCACCATCGTTTTCTGGAGCAGCAAGAGGTGGGGCTGCGTTTGCATGTCGAAATCGCGCGTGATCGCGAACAATCCATCGAGCATCTGCCCGACCGAAAGCTCGCTCACGGGTTTGCCGCGCATCGGTTCGCCGACCGCGCGCAGCGCTGTCGCGAATTCCTCGACGCTATGATAGTCGGGGACATATTGCGCCTCGAAATGAATTTCGGCGACGCGGCGATAGTTTCCCGTGGTCAGGCCATAAAGAATCTCGGCGAGCCAGTATCGCGCCTGCCGGTTGATCCGCCCCATGATGCCGAAATCGACCGCGGCGATCGTGCCATCGGCCTTCACGAACAAATTGCCCTGATGCATGTCGGCGTGGAAGAAACCTTCGGCGATCGCTTGGCGCAGGAAGGCGTTAACGAGATTTGCCGACAATTTCTCCATGTCGTGCCCTGCCGCGACGAGCGCGTCGCGATGCGAAATCTTGATTCCGTCGATCCAGTCGAGCGTCATGACGCGGCTTGCGGTGCGGTCCCAGTCGATCGCCGGAACTTCAAAGGTCGGCACCCCGACCATCGCGTCCGCGAGTTCGGACGCCGAGGCGGCTTCGCGACGCAGATCGAGTTCGCGCAGCGTCCAGCGACGGAAATTGGCGATCACTTGCCGCGGACGCAGCCGCGTTGCCTCACCGCCGAGCGCTTCGAGATGCGCGGCCGCCCATTCATAGGTTTCGATGTCGCGCGCGAATTGTTTGTCGATGCCGGGGCGGCGCACTTTGACGGCGACCTGTCGGCCCTCGATCGTCACTGCGCGGTGGACCTGCGCGATCGAGGCCGAGCCGACGGGGTCGGGATCGAATTTGGCGTAGAGGCTTTCCAGCGGGACCTCGAAGGTCGCCTCGATCTCCTTGCGAATCCGCTCGAACGCCACGGGCGCAAGTGCATCCTGCAGGGTCAGCAGATTTCGCGCCGCCTCTTCACCGACGATGTCGGGGCGCGTCGCCAGCGTTTGACCCAGCTTGACTGCAGCCGGACCAATAGCCTGAAAGGCAGCGGCATAGTCGGGGATTTTCGGCTGGATCGTTCCGAATCGCGCGATCCGGCACAGGCGTTTGACGCCCGGCGGTGTCGTCGGCGCACTTTCGATCCCGCGCAGCGCACCATGGCGCGCGAGGATCCGGCCCCATTTCAGCAGGCGCGCGATATGGGTTATGGGACGGGTCAAGCTTTCCACCCGCTGTGGATCGCAACCAGCCCGCCCATGATCGGTTCGACCTTCACTGCAGAAAATCCGGCTTCGCGGATCATGTTCGCAAAGGCGGGCATCGGCGGGAAGCGGCGGATCGATTCGATCAGATAGCGATAGCTGTCCTCGTCGTCGGCAATCAGCTTGCCGAGCTTGGGCACCAGATGGTGCGAATAGGCGTCATATGCCTGCGCAAAGCCCGGCCATTCATTGGTCGAGAATTCGAGGCAGAAGAAGCGGCCGCCATAGCGAAGGACGCGATGGGCTTCCCGGAGCGCCGCGGGAATGTCGGTGACGTTGCGGATACCGAAGGCGATCGTATAGGCGTCGAAAAACTGGTCAGGGAACGACAGCGTCTCGGCATTTTGCTCGGACCATACTAGGCTGTCGATGCCGCGCTCTGCCGCGCGTTCGACGCCGACACCGAGCATATCGGGATTGATGTCGGCGACAGTGATGCTCGCGCCCGATGGCTCCATACGAAAGGCGATGTCGCCTGTGCCGCCGGCCATGTCGAGGATCGCTTCGCCCTCGCGCGGCTTCACGCGGCGCACGAAGCGGTCTTTCCACAAACGATGCATGCCGCCCGACATCGCGTCGTTCATGATGTCATATTTGCGCGCGACGCGGCTGAACACCTCGCCGACCATCGCGGTCTTGTCGCCCGCGGGGACCTGTTCATAGCCGAAGCTGACGGTATCGGGGGTGACCATGGACTGTGCGCCTTTGCGGGGAGAGCGAGAGTGAGATGCGCCTTTAGCGGGGCCTTGTCGTCCAAGCAAATGGAGCGTAGCCCCAGCGCATCATGCCTGAACTTCCCGAAGTCGAAACCACCGTCCGCGGCCTTGCGCCCTTCCTCGAAGGGCAGCGCCTGACGGCGGTCACGACTTTTCGTCCCGACCTGCGCCGACCATTTCCCGCTGATCTTGCCCAGCGGCTGACCGGGGCAACGGTCACGAGCCTGTCACGCCGCGCCAAATATGGCATAGTATCAACCGACCGCGACGATCATATGATCTTTCACCTCGGCATGTCCGGGCGCTGGCGGACCGAAGGCGGCGAGGCTGGCAAGCATGATCATTTGCTGGTCGAGACGGCCGGGCATCGTCTGTTCCTGCACGATCCGCGGCGCTTCGGATCGGTCGATCTGGTGTCGGGTGATCCGCTTGTGATGTTTCCGGCGTTCGTGACGCTCGGTCCCGAGCCGCTCTCCGACGCTTTCGATGCTGTCGATCTGGCGAAAGCGCTGGCTGGACGGCGCGCGCCAATCAAGGCGATGCTGCTCGATCAGACGGTCGTTGCGGGGCTCGGCAATATCTATGTGTGCGAGGCGCTCAACATGGCGCGCATTTCGCCCACCAAGCCCGCTGCTGACGTGTCGAAGGCGAAACTCGCGGTGCTGGTGCCCGCGATCAAGAGCGTGCTGATCGCGGCAATCGCGGCAGGTGGTTCGACCTTGCGCGATTTTTTGAGCCCCGAAGGCGATCTTGGCTATTTTGCCAAAGACTGGCGCGTCTATGGCCGCGAAGGTCAGGCGTGTGAGTGCGGCGGGACAATCGCCCGGATCGTGCAGTCCGGCCGTTCGACCTTTTATTGCCCCAAATGCCAGCGCTAATGCGTGCGCTTTCCCGCAATAGGCATTGACCAAATAGGCCAAGCTGGCTATGCGCGCACCCTTCGAGCAGGCTCCGGGTTACCGGAACCGGCCGTATCCGGACATTGATTCGCCGCTTTGCGCGATTCGGCTGCTCCGGTGACGCTGCGCTCCGACTGACTTAGACCGTTTGGAAACCGAGGAATTTATGGCCAATACGCCGCAGGCAAAAAAGCGCATCCGCCGCAACCAGGCGCGCACCGTCGTGAACAAGAATCGCGTTTCGCGCATCCGCACGCTGGTGAAGAAGGTCGAAAACGCCGTCGCTGCTGGTGACAAAGACACCGCCGCAACCGCACTGAAGGCTGCGCAGCCTGAAATGGCACGCGGCGTTGCGAAGGGTGTGCTCCACAAAAACACTGTGGCTCGCAAGTTCTCGCGCCTGACGAAGAGCGTGAACGCGATCGCCTGATTCGATCTATCCCGAAAGGGAACAAAAAGGACCCGCTGGCTACTTGCCCGCGGGTCCTTTTTTGCGTCCGCGATTGTGACAGCGCTATGGCAATAGTGTTGCAGCGCGGTAAGTGACGGTTTTTCTGCGATTCGTTGTTTCGTCGCGGGTTTGTCACAATTAAGATGCTGATTAGAAACAATAAAATGACGTTTTGGCGCGTTTCCAGCGCCCCTAGCGAGTCAAGAGTTTTATTTCAGTATTTTTACACTGCGCACCCTTGCTCGACTCGGCGCGCCCTGACTAGACAGGGTGCGTCGTCGGCCTTCGCCGGTGGCCGCCACATTAACATGATTCGCGACTTTTCGGGCCATCGGCCTCGAATGGGATGCCTGTGCTTGGCGCAGGCGATGGATCGGCTTGTGGATCGGCTGCCCGATCATCCGGCGCGGGGACCTAGGGGGCGGCACGGCGTGAAAGAGAGCAGCATTCAGCATGGGTATGACGCAAAGGGTGGAGCAGTGAGCGGTGATGCTGCAACGCTCTGGCCGCGCGTCGCCGAAGGGCTGCGCCGCGATCTGGGCGTCCGCACCTTTGACCATTGGCTGAAGCCGGTGCGCTTCGCCGACTATTGCGCGATGACGGGCGTCGTGACACTCGAAACTGTCAGCCGCTTTTCGGCAAACTGGATCAACGAACGTTTTGGCGACCGGCTGGAACTCGCATGGCGGCAGCAGCTCCCTACAGTGCGCGGCGTCACCGTGCGCGGCGGTGCTGCCGCTGACGAGCGCGCCACCGTGCTAGCAGCCTCGCCGCTGCCGAACTTCGATGCACAACCCGGGCCCGCCGCGAATCCGGCGCTGCTCAATTTCGACCCGCGTCTGTCGTTCGACCGGTTCGTCGTCGCGCGCAGCAATATTCTTGCTGCCAACGCCGCACGCCGCATGGCGATGGTCGAGCCGCCGCAGTTCAACCCGCTCTATCTTTGCTCGGGCACCGGACAGGGCAAGACGCATCTGTTGCAGGCAATGGCCCAGGACTTTGCCGCGGCGCACCCGACCGCCAACATCATCCTGATGTCGGCAGAAAAATTCATGCTCGAATTTGTCGGGGCGATGCGCGGCGGCGACATGATGGCATTCAAGGCGCGACTGCGCGCTGCCGACCTGCTGCTGCTCGACGATCTGCAGTTTGTGATCGGCAAGAATTCGACGCAGGAAGAGTTGCTCCACACGATCGACGACCTGATGACCGCGGGCAAGCGCCTCGTCGTCACCGCCGACCGCCCGCCGGCGATGCTCGACGGCGTCGAAGCCCGGTTGCTGTCGCGTCTCTCGGGTGGTCTGGTCGCCGATATCGAGGCGCCGGAGGATGATTTGCGCGAACGCATCATCCGCCAGCGGCTCGCCGCGATGCCGATGGTCGATGTTCCCGACAAAGTCGTCGCCTATCTGGTGAAGCATTTCACGCGCAACATCCGCGAACTCGAAGGCGCGCTCAACAAGTTGCTCGCTTATGCCGCGCTCACCGGCACGACGGTCGACCTCGCGCTCGCCGAGGACCGGCTCGCCGAGAATGTCCGCACCGCACGTCCGCGCATCACGATCGACGAGATCCAGCGCGCGGTCTGCGCGCACTACCGACTCGACAAGTCTGAAATGTCGTCAAAGCGTCGCGTCCGCGCGGTCGCCCGCCCGCGGCAGGTCGCAATGTATCTTGCCAAGGAATTGACGCCGCGCTCCTATCCCGAGATCGGCCGCCGCTTTGGCGGGCGTGATCATTCGACGGTGATCCATGCGGTACGCACGGTCGAGGCGCTGCGCGTCGCCGACAGCGAACTCGACGCCGAGATTGCCGCAATCCGCCGCAGCCTCAACGGCTGATCCAGAGACTTATGCCGGGGTTGTTGTCCCCGGTTTTGTCCACATCGCGCACGATCGGGCAGGAGCTCGTCGCCTTCGCGGGGGCTACGGTTATGTTCTGGTCGACATCCCACATCCGCTCGCGCCTAAACAAAAGGCCCGCCTTCCTGTCGGAGGGCGGGCCCTTGTTTTGCGCTTCGAGGCAGCTTAGCCCTTTTCTGGCGGCGCCACCGTGATCCGCACGCGCTCGCCAGAATTGCCGGGGAAGCCCGTGAACATCGCCTCGACGAGGTTCGGAACGATTGCCTGCAGATTATTATCGCGCGACTGCGCTTCAGCATGGCCTTCGAACAGGCGCGAGCCGTCGCCGGCGCGATTGATCTGAAGATTCAGCCCGCTGGTGTAGACCGTGTAGCTGCTGACGTCGGTACCGCCCCAGCCGGGCCCGAAACCGCCGCCCCACAGGAACGGGTCACGATAGCCATAGACATAGCGGCGCCCGCCGCGGCCGCTCACAATCACCGGACGATAAAAGCCGCGACCATAGCCGCCGTATCCGCCGTACCAGGGGTCGCCAAAGCTGGGGCTCGATACGACGCGCTCGCGCCCCTTGTCGACGCCATAGTCCATGCGGACGACCAGATCGGCGCGTTCACCGCTAGCCGCGGGGCGATATCCGTAACGGGTCAGTTCGCCTGCGACGAGATTCGCATATTGGCCGAACTCGATGCCGCCCTGCAGCGCAGGGTCGCTCGCCTCGACCACGAAGCTCTGGCCTTGCGGCGCGGGAAGCTGCGTCTGGAAGCGCGCGACATCGGCCTTGAACGGGGTCGCGCAGCCCGCGAGCGCAAGCGCCGCGCCAGTCATTGCGGCTAGGCCCAGCCGCCGGAAGTTCATCTTGCTCATCGTCTTGGCTCCGTGATTCGCGTCGCGCATAGGCCGCCCTCTATACCATGACTAACTCACCGCGACTTAACCTTGGTTGAACTCCGTTCGTCGCACAGTGGTTCCACGTCCTGATATGGGGACGCGGGAAGCAAAAGCAAGAATTTCGCCAGCGAAACAGCGCGATGTTAGCGGCAGAGCCCCAATGCAGCATAAGCGGCGTCAAGCGTCGCCTGTGCGAGCGCCTTCGCGCGCGCGGCGCCGGCTTCGAGCGCGGCGTCGATCGCCGCCGGATCGGCCTTGAGCTGCGACAGGCGCGTCGCGATCGGGCGCAGCGTTTCGACTAGCAATTCGCCGAGCGCCGGCTTGAACGCGCCGAACCCCTGTCCGGCAAAGCGCGCCAGCACTTGATCGACATTTTCGTCAGCCATTGCGGCATAGATAGCGACCAGATTTCGCGCTTCGGGGCGGCCTTCGAGACCTGCGGCCTCCGACGGCAGCGGCTCGGCGTCGGTCTTGGCCTTGCGAATCTTCGCCATGATCGTGTCGGCGTCGTCGATGAGGTTGATGCGGCTCGCGTCGCTCGGGTCCGATTTCGACATTTTCGCGCTGCCGTCGCGCAGGCTCATGATCCGCGCAGCGGCGGCGGGGATCGTCGGCTCGGGCAGCGTGAACGTCTCGGTTCCCGTATCGAGGTTGAATTTCGTCGCGATATCGCGTGCGAGTTCGAGATGCTGTTTCTGGTCGTCGCCGACGGGAACGTGCGTTGTCTGATAGAGCAGCACGTCGGCGGCCTGCAGCACGGGATAGGCATAGAGGCCGACGCTCGCGCCTTCGCGGTTCTTGCCCGACTTCTCCTTGAACTGCGTCATGCGATTGAGCCACCCGATGCGCGCGGTGCAGAACAGCAGCCAGGCGAGCTCGGAATGCGCTGGAACGCGGGCCTGGTTGAACAGGATCGCCTTGGCGGGATCGATCCCGGCCGCCATCAGCGCCGCGGCCATCTCGCGGGTGTTCGCGGTCAATTCGGCGGGATCGTTGTAAACGGTGATCGCGTGGAGGTCGGCGAGGAAATAGAGTTTCTCGCCCGGCATCTCGTCCTGCATGCGCACCCAATTGCGGATCGCGCCCAGATAATTGCCGAGGTGCAAATTTCCGGTGGGCTGGATGCCCGATAGCGTCCGCATGTCTTACTCCTGAATTTCGGCGGGTTTGCCGCGCCGCCGCGTCAACATGGCGACCAGATCTTTGTCAAGCGCGCCGACAAGGAAGGCAAAGGCAAAAAATACCGCGCCACCTGCCGCACAGAGCGCGGCGAGCGACCAGATGCGGTCGAAGACGCCGCCCCCATAATAGGGTGCCATGAGCGGCATCATCCACCACAGCAGCGCCGACATTGCGGCGACTGCCACGATCTGGCGCGCGATGCGCCCGCCAAGCTTGGCGGTGAAATGGAACCAGCCGCGGTGGTGGAGGACGGCATAGAGGAGAATGCAGTTGAACGAGGCCGACACCGCGGTTGCCCCCGCGAGCCCGACGATCCCATAGCGTTCGACGACATAGAGATTGATCGCGATATTGACGATCAGCGACGCGAGCGCGGTCCACACCGGCGTGCGCATATCTTCGCGCGCGAAGAAGCCAGGGTTCAGGATTTTGACGACGACATAGGCGGGTAGTCCCGCGACGAGCGCGGTGACGATCTGCGCCATGATCGCGCCATCGGCGTCGGTGAAGCGGCCGCCGACGAAAAAGGCGGTAACAAAAGCGGGCGCGCAGATTGCGAGCGCGGCGGCGGCGGGCAGCGTCAACAGCGTCGCAATCTCGAACGCATTGCCCTGCAGCCGCTGCGCCTCTTGCGCATCGCCGCTATGGATATGCCGCGAAAGCATCGGCAGGATCGCCGTGCCGAGCGCAATGCCGACGATGCCGAGCGGAAGCTGGTTGAGCCGGTCGGCGAGCTTCAGGAGCGTGAGCGAGCCCTGTGCCAGCGAGGTCGCGAAGAAGGTGTCGACGAACTGGCTGACCTGATAAATGCCGGCGCCGAACGTTGCGGGCAGGATCAGCATGCCGAGGCGTTTTACCTCGGGCGTGAATTTGGGGAGCCGGAAGTGCAGCTTCAGCCCCGCCCGGCGTACCGCCCACCACATATAGGCCAGCTGGACGACGCCCGCGAGGCTGACCGCGACGCACAGCGCTTCGGCGACGATCCGGTCGTCACCCCCCGGGCCGCGCAACCACCATCCGGTGACGATGCCGCCGATCAGGACGATATTGAGTAGCACGGGGGCAAAGGCACCCGGCGCAAAGCGCGACCGGGCATTGAGCAACCCTGACAGCATCGCGACGAGACTGACAAGCGCCAGGTAAGGAAAGGTCACGCGGCTGAGGAAGACAGCGAATTCAAACTTGCCCGGCACCGTCTGGAAGTCGCGGGCGAGCAACCAGACAATGCCCGGCATCGCAATCATCATCACTGCCGAGAAAGCGAGCAGCACCCAGATGAAGACCGAGAGCACATCGTCGGCAAATTTCGTTGCCGCCTCCTCGCCGCCTTCGCCATGCAGTACGCGGCTATAGGTCGGGACGAAGGCAACTGAGAACGCACCCTCGGCGAACAGGCGACGAAAGGTGTTGGGA
Organism: Sphingopyxis sp.; assembly: GCA_030655355.1. GTDB lineage: Bacteria > Pseudomonadota > Alphaproteobacteria > Sphingomonadales > Sphingomonadaceae > Sphingopyxis. Next base: position 956 of record JAURVS010000267.1, on the reverse strand, counting down.
AGCGTGAAGGCGAGCTGGAAGGCGTCGGCGGCAAGGCCGGCACCCAGCACGCGTGCAAGCAGCATGTCGCGGGCAAAACCGAACACGCGGCTGACCATCGTCAGCCCGCCGATCGTCCCGACATTTTTGATCAGGCTGCTCACCCCGTCAGCCCACCCCGATGATGCGGGCTAGGCCTGGCCAACCGTCACGTCGCCTGCCTGCTCAGCTTCGACCTGCTGGACCTGCTGCATGAACAGGCCATGGAAATCGATCGGTTCGAGCAGCAGCGGCGGGAAGCCGCCGTCGCGAACGGCATCGGCAACGACGCGGCGTGCGAAGGGGAACAGGATGCGCGGCGCTTCGGCGAGGAAGAAGGGCTGAAGCTGGTCGTCGGGCACGTTACGGACGCCGAACAGGCCGGCATATTTCAGGTCGATCACGAAGCTGGTGCCCGCATCGGTCTTCGACGTGACATCGATCTTCAGCGACACTTCGTACAGGCTGTCGCCGACGCTGTCGGCGGCAATGTTGAACTGGACGTCAACCTGCGGCGCGTCCTGCCACTGATATACGGCCGGTGCGTTCGGATTTTCGAACGACAAATCCTTCACATATTGCGAGATCAGGCCGATCGCCGGGCTCGTATCTTCGCCATTCGGCTGAAGGGCGGGATTGTTGATGTCGGCGCTGGTCTCGTCAGCCATGATGATGAAGCTTTCACTGAAAAGATGGAAACAATATCCGGGCCGCGGACCGTGTCGGAACCGCGGCGGACGGTTGCCGCGGCGCTTAGCAGCGCCCGGCAGCGAGCACAATGGCCGCCGATTGCGTCCTATAGTTAAGGCCGAATCGTTGACCCGTTGCGCCGCAGCGGCCATGGTCGTTTGAAACCTAGGTGCTTATCGCCTATATATCAGCCAATATGTTTCCATTGCCCGCATTGGACTTTTGCCCGTGACTGCTTTTTCGATCGT
>JAURVS010000266.1 GCA_030655355.1 Sphingopyxis sp. | reverse complement strand
CATCCCGCCCGACAATTCGGCGGGATATTTCGGCCCGGCGTCGGGCGGCAGGCCGACCATCGCGACCTTGTAGGCGGCAAGTTCGTCGAGCAGTCTCTGGTCGGTGCGCGGATAATATTCGCGGAGCGGGACCTGGATATTTTCGGCGACGCTGAGCGTCGAGAACAGCGCGCCGCCCTGAAACATCACGCCCCAACGGCGGCGCAGGTCGCGCGATTCTTCCTCGTCGGCGATGGTATCAAGCGTCTTGCCATATACTTCGATCTCGCCCGCGGTCGGCGTCTGCAATCCGATGATCGAGCGCATCAGCACCGATTTGCCGGTGCCCGACCCGCCGACGACACCCAATATCTCGCCCGAGCGGACGTCGAGGTCGAGATGATCGTGAATCACCGCGTCGCCGAACTGATTGACGAGGCCGCGGATGCGGATCGCATAGTCGAATTCGTCGGGCCGCACCGCGTCGGCGGCGGCCAGTTCTTCTTCCAGCTGTTCGTCGATCGGCTCGGACATCAATTCCACCCGATCGAAGAGAAGAAGACTGCGAACATCGCATCGAGGACGATGACGAGGAAAATCGCGGCGACGACGGCCGAGGTCGTGCGCTTGCCAACTTCCTCGGCATTCTGGCGTACCTGCATGCCTTCGTAACAGCCGGTGACGCCGATCAGGATGCCGAAGACCGGCGCCTTGATCAGCATCGCCCAGAAATCGGTCATCGGGATGATGTCGCGCAGCATCTGGATGTACGTGACCGGCGGTATGTCGAGCCCGATCCAGCAGAAGACGCCGCCGCCCGCGATCGCGCACAGGCTGGCGTAAAAGCCGAGCAGCGGCATCAGGATCGTCGCGGCGGCGACGCGCGGCAGCACGATCGCTTCCATCGGCGACACGCCGATCGTGCGCATCGCGTCGATTTCCTCGGTCAGTTTCATCGTGCCGATCTGCGCCGCGAATGCCGAGCCAGAGCGCCCGGCGACCATGATCGCGGTCATCAGCAAACCGAGTTCGCGGACCGAGGCGCGACCGACGAGGTTGATCGTGAAGACTTCGAGGCCGAATTGGCGGAGCTGCACCGCGCCTTGCTGCGCAACGACGATGCCGATCAGGAAGGTCATCAGCCCGATGATCGGGAGCGCGTCGAAGCCGACCGTCTGGAAACGCGTCACGATCGCGTGCCAGCGGAGGCGCCGCCGGGCGCGGAGTTGCGTGCCCAGCGCCATTATCATTGCACCGAAAAAGCCAATGATGCCGAGCAGTTCGTGCCACACCGCAGCACTGGCGATCCCGACCTGTTCAAGCATGCGGATCATCGGCGGTCGGCGGTCGCGGTGGACGCGATATTCGCTTTTGTCGCTGGCGAGAGCGTCGAGCAGCCGCTGCGCTTCGGGGCTCGCCCCGGTGACTTTGGCGCCATGTTCCTTGACGGTGCGCGTGACGATCCACGCCCCGACGGTGTCGATACGTTCAAGCGCGGAGAGGTCGAGCGTCGCGATCGGTCCGATGGCCTCGATCCGCGTGGGAAGGTCGCCAAGGCGCGCGAGCGTCAAACGGCCCGTAAAGCGAACGTCGGCACCGTCAGCACCGTCGCTATGTTCGAAATCCGCTCGGGCCACCATCGCGGCGAACCTTGTCTCATTTGCCCCATGACGGCAAGCGAATCCGTGGCTTAGCCTGTCAGCCCTTGGCCGTCGTGCGACGCCGCTCTATGGGTAGGGGATGGAAGAGCCGCTCGTCACGCCGATACCCGACTATGCCCACCGCGTTGCCATGTATGACATGGACCGAACGATAACCCGTTCAGGGACTTACAGCGGATTTCTGATGCATGTTGCGCAGCGGCGCCAGCAATGGCGATTGCTGCTGTTGCCCCTCGTCGGACTTGCGGGCGCAGCCTATTCGCTTCGCCTGATCGACCGATCGCGGTTGAAGGCGATCAATCTGCGCCTGCTCGTCGGCCAGCGTTTCAGCCGCACCGAAATCAGGCCGCTGGCGGAGAGCTATGCCGACAAGGTCGTCGCGCGCGGCCTGCATCCCGCGGCGCTCGAACAGATCGCCGCCGACCGCGACGCGGGTTACCGGCTGCTCCTCGCGACCGCATCCTTCCATCTGTACGTCGAAGCGATCGCACGCCGGCTGGGCATCGACGATGTGCTCGCCACCCAACTCGACGAGCCCGATGGCACCGACCATATCCATGCGCGCCTTGCGGGCGACAATTGTTATGGTGAGGCGAAGTTCGCGCGCATTTCGGACTGGCTCGCCGCGAACGAAATCACGCGCGAAGCGGCGCATGTCCGCGCTTATTCGGACCATGTCTCCGACCACCCGATGCTGCATTTCGCCGACGAAGCCGTCGCGACGACGCCGTCGCGCAAACTCAAACGCCTCGCGCCGCAAATGGGCTGGCAGGTCGTCGACTGGCGGGGGAAGCGATAGCTGTCTCCCCTCCCGCTTGCGGGAGGGGGCATTTGGTCAAACCGCGTCCAGCGCCTGCGCGAAGTCCGCAATCAGATCGTCGGGGTCCTCGATGCCGATCGAGATGCGCACCAGATTGTCGGTGATGCCGAGCGCATCCTTGCGTTCCTGAGGAACCGAAAGATGCGTCATCGCGGCAGGGTGGCTCGCCAGCGTCTCGGTGCCGCCGAGGCTGACCGCAAGCTTCGCGATCTTGAGCGCATCGAGGAAACGGAAGCTCTCTTCCTCACCGCCCTTGATGAACAGCGAGAAAGTCGATCCGGCACCCGTGCAATGGCGGTCGAAAATATCCTTCTGGCGCGCATCCTGAATGAAGCCGAGATAGCCAAGGCCATCGACCTTCGGATGGTCGCGAAGGAATGTGCAGACCTTCAGCGCATTCTCACCCGCACGGTTCATGCGCAGTTCGAGCGTTTCGAGGCTGCGCAGCAACATCCATGCGGTGTTGGGGTCGCAGATCGTGCCAATCGTGTTGCGCATCGGGCGGATGATGTTGAGCAGTTTCTGGTCGCCCGACACGCCGCCCGCGACGAGATCCGAATGGCCGCCGGCATATTTGGTGAGGCTGTAGACGACGAGTTCGGCGCCCTGACGGATCGGCTTTTGCCACAGCGGGCCAAGAAAGGTGTTGTCGATCGCGATCGGCGGCTGCTGCTCGCCGGGGAAGGCGGCGTCGCGCGCGCCGCGCACGGCTTCGACGTCGACGAGCGCGTTCGTCGGGTTCGCCGGGCTTTCGAGATAGACGAGCGCGACCTTGCCGCCCTTTTCATCGGCGAGCGATTTCGCCCGCGCCAATATGTCGTCAATCTCTTCACGCGTCGCGCCCGCGGGGAAGTCGAGGAAGCTGACGCCGAAGCGCGACAGGATGCGCGCGATCAGCGTTTCGGTCGCCGCATAGAGCGGGCCCGAATGGACAATCACATCATTCTGACCGACGAGCGCGAGGAGCAGAGTCGCGATTGCCGACATGCCGCTCGAAAAGACGAGGCTGTCGTCGGCGCCGTCCCAGACCGCGAGGCGATCCTCGAGGATTTCCTGATTCGGGCCGTTGAAGCGCGAATAGACGAGGCCGTCGGCCGGGCCTTCGCGCTTGCCGGTGATATGTTCGAAGAAGCGCTTGCCTGCCGCGGCGCTTTCGAAAGCGAAGGTCGAGGTCAGAAAGATCGGCGGCTTCAGCGAGCCTTCAGACAGCACGGGGTCATAGCCGAGTCCCATCATCAGCGTGGCGGGGCTGAGTTCGCGATCGCCGATTTTCCTGGTGTTTGTCTTGGGTTTGCCGCGCATGGCCATGGGGGATGCTCCTTGAGGTGTTGGAGCCCTCTATAGCACGCCGGTTTCGTTTGAAACTATATTGCGCGGCGGGCGGGCCTTAATCCTCGACGATCAGGCTGCGCTCTTTCGTCTCGGGAAGCAACAGCGTCGCAACCCCGGCCATCGCAATCACCGCGGCGACATAGAAATAGAAGACGCGTTCGATGCCCGCATCCTTCAGCGCCAGCGCGACGATTTCGAGTGTGCCGGCAAACATCGCATTGCCGATCGCATAGGGCAGAGCGACGCCAAGGCCGCGGATGTGCGCGGGAAACAGCTCGGCCTTCACCAGCGCATTGTTCGCGCTATAGCCGCTTTGCAGCGTAAGCGGGATCATGATCAGCAGCGTGGCGACGACGGGCGAGGTGACAGTCTCCAGCGTCATGAAGGTCGGCACCGCGACGATCGCGCCGCCGATCCCGAACAAAAGGAGCATCGGCTTTCGCCCGAATTTGTCGGCGAGCGCGCCGAACACTGGCTGCATCGCGGTGAACCACAGCAGCGCGGCGGCGATGATATAGGTGGCGGTCGCCTTGTCGAAGCCGACGGTGTTGTAGAGGAATTTCTGCATGTAACTGGTGTAGGTATAGGCCGCGAGCCCGCCGCCCGCCGACAACATGCCGACGAGGATGCTTTCGCGGCGATGCTCTTTCCAGAGCAGCTTGGCGGTCGAGACGGGCCGGTCGACCGCCTGATTTTCGAACGACGGCGTTTCGGCCAGATTGCGGCGGAGGATATAGACGCCGAGCGCGAGCAGCGCGACGATGACGAAGGGGACGCGCCAACCCCAGGCGGTCAGCTCGGCTTCGGTGAGGAAGAATTGCAGCACCACCGCGACGAAGATCGCGCAGAGTTGCCCGCCGCAGAGCGTCATATATTGAAAGCTCGCCCAGAAGCCGCGAT
>JAURVS010000265.1 GCA_030655355.1 Sphingopyxis sp. | reverse complement strand
CGCGTCGAGGATTTCGGCCGACAGCCGCCCCGCCTTGCGCATCCCGGCAAAGCCCGCCTCGTCGTGCAGCTTGATCGTGCCGTCGCGCACCGGAGTAGGCGCGCCAGCGTCGGCGGTGGTTACGGAGACATAGTCGTACATGGGAGAGCATATAGGCGATCTGGCGCCGAAATGCGAGGGGCGGTGAAAAGCGCCTCCCCTTCAGGGGAGGGGTTGGGGTGGGGGCTGTCGGCATAGCGCAAGGCCGATGGCCCCACCCGCTGCGACTAAGCCAGCAAGCTGGCAAGTCTCGCTGCCCTCCCCTGAAGGAGAGGGGACTAGATAAGCGATACGGCTAGCTAAGCATCCGTCGGAAATGCCTCTGGGAAGATCGTTTGCGTGGGCCCTTCTTCCTTGAACGGGCCAGCTTCGCACCAAAAGCCGGTCAGGGAGTTACGCTCCTTACCCTCGGCCTTTGCGCTCGCCGTCACGTTGGCGTTGAGCAATCGCGCCGCCATCACGCAGTTGTTCATATTATAGCTGCCTTTGTCATTGGCGTCGAATGACGCCCAATGGACCCGCATCGCATGATCGAACGGAGAATTGCGATAGAGAGTATAGGATTCGGCTCGATCATTTCCGCATGCTGTGAGGGTTCCGGTCGCACAGATCATAGCGATTATTAATCCGACAGCTCTCATGCCTGCTTCCCCCCTTTTGACGCAGACATGACGAACAGGCGGCCGCCGAGTTAGTTTGTTGCAGCCTTTCTCGGCCTTCCGCCTATCTGGCTAACTTGTCTAAAGCTGTTTGACGCCGCTTCATAACATCGCGCGCAACCGACATTTCCTCATCCAGTTCCGCCGTCGCAAGTGCGCGCAAGATTTCGCGGTCGGCGGACATTATCTCCTCCGCCGACCGCATAATCTGGTCACGATCTGAAATCTTGTTCGTCACTCGGCCGACTTCTTCGCCTTCGGGGCTTTCGCCTTGCTCGCCTTGGGCGGGGCGGAGACGATTTCGAAGGCGAGCGGGTTGCCGACCTTGGCGTCGTCGCCGGTCTTCATCTTCACCTTGACCTCGCCACCATGGACGAGCTTGCCGAAGAGCAGTTCCTCGGCGAGCGGCTGCTTGATCTTTTCCTGGATCAGGCGGCCCATCGGGCGAGCACCATAGAGCTTGTCATAGCCCTTGCCGGTCAGCCATTCGCGGGCCTCGTCGTCGAGCTGGATGTGGACGTTGCGATCGGCGAGCTGAAGTTCGAGTTCGAGGATGAACTTGTCGACGACGCGCGCGACGACTTCGGGCGGCAGATAGCCGAAGGGCACGATCGCATCGAGGCGGTTGCGGAATTCGGGAGTGAAGAGATTCTTCACGGCTTCTTCCTGTACATCCTCACGCGTGAACTGGCCGAACCCGATGCTCTCGCGTGCCATGTCGCTGGCGCCCGCGTTAGTCGTCATGATCAGGATGACATTGCGGAAGTCGACCGTCTTGCCATGATGATCGGTCAGGCGGCCATGGTCCATCACCTGCAACAAGATGTTGAACAGGTCAGGATGCGCCTTTTCGATTTCGTCGAGCAGCAGCACGCAATGCGGGTTCTGATCGATCGCATCGGTGAGCAGACCGCCCTGATCATAGCCGACATAGCCCGGAGGCGCGCCGATCAGGCGGCTGACCGAGTGGCGTTCCATATATTCGGACATGTCGAAACGCTGGAGCGGGATGCCCATGATCGACGCGAGCTGCTTCGCGACTTCGGTCTTGCCGACACCCGTCGGGCCGCTGAACAGATAGTTGCCGATCGGCTTTTCGGGATCGCGCAGACCCGCACGGGACAGCTTGATCGCCGACGACAGCACTTCGATTGCGGTATTCTGACCGAAGACGACGCGCTTGAGGTCGGTCTCGAGGCTGGCGAGCGTCGCCTTGTCGTCGCTCGACACCGATTTGGGCGGGATGCGCGCCATCGTCGCGATCACGGCCTCGATCTCCTTCGCGGTAATCGTCTTCTTGCGCTTCGATGGGGCGACGAGCATCTGCATCGCGCCGACTTCATCGATCACGTCGATCGCCTTGTCGGGCAATTTCCGATCGTTGATGTAGCGCGCGCTGAGTTCGACTGCGGCGTTGATTGCATCGGGAGTGTAACGCACCTGATGGTGAGCTTCGAACGCGCTGCGCAGACCCGCAAGAATCTTCTTGGTGTCCTCCAGCGTCGGTTCGACCACGTCGATCTTCTGGAACCGGCGCAGCAGGGCGCGGTCCTTTTCGAAATGGTTGCGGAATTCCTTGTACGTCGTCGACCCGATGCAGCGGATCACGCCGCCCGAGAGAGCAGGCTTGAGCAGGTTCGATGCATCCATCGCGCCGCCACTTGTCGCGCCCGCGCCAATGACGGTGTGGATTTCGTCGATGAACAGGATCGCGTGCGGCAAGCCTTCAAGCTCGGTCACGACCTGTTTCAGCCGCTCCTCGAAATCACCGCGATAACGCGTGCCGGCAAGCAGCGCGCCCATGTCGAGCGAATAGATGACCGCGGGCAGCAGCACTTCGGGCACGTCGCCCTCGATGATCTTGCGCGCGAGGCCTTCGGCGATCGCAGTCTTGCCGACGCCGGGATCGCCCACATAGAGCGGGTTGTTCTTTGAACGGCGGCAGAGGATCTGGATCGTGCGGTCGACCTCGGCATGGCGGCCGATCAGCGGGTCAACCTTGCCGACTTTCGCCTTCTCGTTCAGGTTGACGGTGAACTGATCGAGCGCGGTCTCTTTCTTGTTCTTGCCGTCGCTCTTTTCCTTTGCCTCTTCCTTTTCCTCGGGCTCGGCCTGCGGCGAAGGCTTGCCGCCCTTGCCGACGCCGTGGCTGAGATAAGAGACGGCATCGAGGCGCGTCAGATCCTGCTGCTGCAGGAAATAGACCGCGTAGGATTCGCGTTCGGAGAACAAGGCGACGAGGACGTTCGCGCCCGTCACTTCATCCTTGCCCGACGACTGGACATGCAGGATCGCGCGCTGGACGACGCGCTGGAAGCCGCTTGTCGGCGACGGGTCGCTGTGCCCCTCGACCTTCAGGCTGTCGAGTTCGGTATCGAGATAGTGGACGACCGCCGATTGCAGGTCGTCGATCGCAACGCCGCAGGCGCGCATCACTTCGGCGGCATGATCGTCGTCGATCAGCGCATAGAGCAGATGCTCGAGCGTAGCATATTCGTGGTGACGCTCCGAAGCAGCCTTCAGCGCGTTATGTAGAGTCTTTTCGAGGCTTTCCGAAAAGGACGGCATGGTCTTCATCTCCTTGCGGGGACCAGGCCGGGGAGAGCGGCCCCCTTAGAAATGCAACGTGGCGATGCCGCCGCCCGACCGCAAGGGAAAAGCGGATGGCTTTGTGAAATTACGATGACGGGGGCTGTGGCAGACTTGACGGGACGTTGGAGTTCCGCGGTGTTGGCCCCTATCCTCGTCATCCCGGACTTGATCCGGGATCCACTGCAGCGCTGAAGTCATGGACCCCGGATCAAGTCCGGGGTGACGAAGATGGGCAAAGCGAATTTTGGCAGTCAGCCGGCGGTATCCTCACCCGCCCGATCCACCATATCCATAAAATCGCGCGCGGTGTTGCGTTCGGCCTCATTCTTGAACGCGACATCAAGGTCGGGCGCGACGCCGAGCATGTACATCAGCGCCCACAGCGCGAAGCGGCGGCCGGGGTTGGTTTCCAGACCGAAATCGACGCGCATGCGTTCGGTGCCCGCGGCGTGCGCTTCGGGATGGATCGCCGCAAGGTCGGCGGTGCCGAAATAGCGGCGGAGCTGGTCGTCAAAATCCATCGCGCCCTTTTGGCCCGTTCGCGCCGCTTGGCAAGTCGCTGCGGCAAAATTCGCCGACCCGAAAGCCCGCCCGGTTGTCATTCCTACGGGCTGCCGATAGGGCGGCGCCTGTGAAGACGAGCATCGAGATCGGAACCGACAGTAGCGGACAGAGCGTGCGCGTCGATGTGCAGGAGCTGCTGGCGACGCGTCTGCTCGTCCAGGGCAATTCGGGATCGGGCAAGTCGCATCTTTTGCGCCGTATTCTCGAAGAAAGCGCCGAACTGGTGCAGCAGATCGTGATCGACCCCGAGGGCGATTTCGTCACCCTCGCCGATGCGTACAGCCACGTCGTGATCAACGGCGGCGATTATAATGAGCGCGAGATTGCCGCGATGGGCGCGCGCATCCGCGAGCATCGCGCCTCGATCGTCCTCAGCCTCGAGTCGCTCGATATCGAAGCGCAGATGACCTGCGCCGCCGCGTTTCTGAACGCATTGTTCGACGCCCCGCGCGAACATTGGTTTCCGGCGCTGGTTGTCGTCGACGAAGCGCAGATGTTCGCGCCGAGCGTCGCGGGCGATGTGTCCGATACCGTTCGCCGTGCGAGCCTCAGTGCGATGACCAATCTGATGTGCCGCGGGCGCAAGCGCGGGCTTGCGGGCGCGATCGCAACGCAGCGACTGGCCAAGCTCGCGAAGAATGTCGCTGCCGAGGCGAGCAATTTCCTGATGGGGCGCACTTTCCTCGACATTGACATGGCGCGCGCCGCCGACCTTCTCGGGATGGAGCGGCGGCAGGCCGAGGCAATTCGGGACTTGGAGCGTGGCCATTTCCTCGGGCTCGGCCCGGCAATCTCACGGCGCCCGCTGAGTGTCCGCATCGGGGCGACGCAGACCGCGACGCGGATGGGCACGCATAGCCTGATGCCGCTGCCGTCCGCGGGCGGCGACGACATGCGCTCGATGCTGTTCACCGAGACGGAAGCGCCAGTGGCGCCGCGCGTCTTCGCGCCCGAACCCGAACCGGTCGCCGCGAGCGAAGTCTTGGAGCGGATCGCGGCGAGCGAGGGGCTCCACGAAGATCATGACGCCCCGCCGGTATTCGACATCGTCGAGGCCGCCGAGGAAGCCGGGCACAGCGACGCCGTGGTGATTGCGATGCTCGAAGAGATGCTGTCCGACCCCGACAGCGCCTTTCAGCCCGAAGCCTATCTTTATCAGGATTTCTCGGTGCGCTGCCGGATGCAGAAGCTGAAGAAGGTGCCGCTCGACCTGGCTGCGTTCCGCCGCCGCTTTGCGCTCGCCAAGGGCGGGGTGTTCGACCCGTCCGAACCGCGCTGGCGCGATGCGCTGTCGGTTGCCGACCGGCTGCCGCACGATATGTTCGCGCCCTTCCTCCAGATTGCGCGCGCCGCGATGGACGGTGAAGCCTGCCCTGATGATGATATCCTCGGCCGCGCCTATGGCAGCCGCTCGCCGGGACGCATCCGCCGGCTGGTTGAATATATGGAAAAGCAGGGCGTTATCGTCGTGCGGTCCGATTTCGGCGGTCGCCGTTCGATCGGTATTCCCGAGCTCGGGCTGAGCACCGAAGCCGAATAGGCTCGCCCCGTCGCGATTCCGCGGCGACCGGGCATGTTAATCGCATTTTAGGCACCTAAAATCTTGGGATTATGCGCGCATCGGCGCAATTCTCGCCGCAGGTTCGCACCTAAAACAGCGGATGCCAGCTCTCTTGGTGGGCGGATCGTCCCGAAAAACCCAAAACATAAACCACAGGAGAGACTGCCATGCCTCGTCACGGCGTATATCCGCGCGACATTGTTCCGCCTCGTTCCAAATATTCCGACGCTGGCCGCTTTGGCCGCATGTTCGGCGAATTGCCGCCCTTTGCTGCTGACACCCCCGATGTGCGCGCTGCGCTGATGGAGATCGGCAAGGTCGGCGGCATCATGGATGCCAAGGACAATCTGACCAAGACCCCCGCCGAATTGATCACCAATCCAGCGCTGTCGGCGAAGAATAGCGATAATCCGACGCTGACCGCGGGCTTTACCTTCCTCGGCCAGTTCCTCGACCACGACATGACCTTCGATCCGACCTCCAGCCTCGAGCGGCAGGTCGATCCCGAACAGATCGCCAATTTCCGCACCCCGAGCCTTGGCCTCGACAATGTCTACGGCGCCGGGCCGGGGGGAAGCCCGCATCTTTACGATACGGGCGGCGGCAAGGGCGGCAAGTTTCTGCTCGAGGCGACGGGCACCGCGAACAAGTTCGATGTTCCGCGCAACAGCCAGAAGGTGGCGCTGATCGGCGATCCGCGCGACGATGAAAATCTGATCATCAGCCAGCTTCAGGTCGCGTTCCTGAAATTCCACAATCAGGTCGTCGAGCATGTGAAGACGAAGATCAAGCTGACCGGATCGGACGAGATTTTCGCCGAGGCGCAGCGGATCGTCCGCTGGCATTATCAATGGATCATCGTCCATGAATTTCTGCGCAAGACATGCGGCAGCGCAGTCGTCGACGATGTGCTGACGAACGGCCGCAAATATTATAGCTGGCACAATGAGCCCTATATTCCGGTCGAATTCTCGGTTGCCGCCTATCGTTTCGGGCACAGTCAGGTGCGTCCGTCGTACCGCGCCAACTTCACTGGCAATGGCGGCAGTCCCTTCTTTGCGATGATCTTCACCCCGACGCCGTCGGACCCTAATGATCCCGACGATCTGTCGGGCGGCTGCCGCGCGCCGCGGCGCTTCATCGACTGGCCGACCTTCTTCGATTTCAGCGATGGCAATGTGAAGCCGAACAAGAAGATCGATTCCACGCTGTCGACATCGCTGTTCCGCCTGCCGGGATCGGTCGTGCCGAACCCCGATCCGAAGACGAACCCGGCTTCGCTCGCGCAGCGCAATCTGCTGCGTCACCTGACCTTCTCTCTGCCGTCGGGCCAGCGGGTGGCGCGCGCGATGAAACTGCCCGAATTGTCGCGGGGCGACCTGGCCGACCTCAAGCCGCATGGTTTCGACGACCGCACGCCGCTGTGGTTCTACATTTTGCGCGAGGCGCAGGTGGTGGAGAATGGCGAGCGATTGGGACCGGTCGGGGCGCGGATCGTGACCGAGGTGTTCCTCGGGCTGCTCCAGGGCGACAAGGGATCCTATCTTTCGCAGGACCCCGAATGGCAGCCGTTCCTGCCGACCGTCGACGCGTCGAAGACGGGCGATGATTTCAGGATGATCGACCTGCTGCGCTTCGCCGAAGTCGCATAAGGATGGGGATCGCCGGCGCCTTGGGACAAGGCGTCGGCGCTTCCTTCAACTCTTTTTGAAAAGCGCCTCGGCGATCGCCTTGTGGCCCGTCGCGGCGGCGCGGTGCGCCTTGACGCGCGCAATCTCGCCCTCGAGGATTTCGATCCGTTCGCCCAGTTCGTCGACCGACAACGGATCGAGCGGCTGCTTGATCAGCGCCGCCAGCACATCGTCGCGGCGGCGGGGAAGGTCGTCATCGTCCATGGCGCATCCTCCTGCTCTCTCTCATCAATAAGGGCGCGCGACTGTTGACCGGTGTCGCTGCACTGTCAATAAGGCGGGGCAGGGGGTAGGGGATGACCGGACCAGTGGGGGAATTTCTAAAGTGACCAGCTTGCCAGCGAGCATGACTGCCATCGCCATCAGTGCGCCGGGCGGACCCGAAGTGTTGCAGCCGACGACGAGGCCGGTGCCGCAACCCGCCGCGGGCGAAGTTCTGATCCGCGTCGCCGCGGCCGGAGTGAACCGCCCCGACGTGCTCCAGCGCATGGGATACTATCCGCCGCCGCCGGGCGCCTCGGACCTTCCCGGACTGGAAATCGCGGGGACGATCGTCGCGGTCGGGCCGGGCGGCGATCTCGAGCTTCTGGGGCAGGCGGTGTGCGCGCTCGTCGCGGGCGGCGGCTATGCCGAATATTGCACCGCGCCAGCCGGAAGCTGCCTGCCCGTGCCGAAGGGCTTTTCGATGGCCGAGGCCGCGGCATTGCCCGAGACAATCTTCACTGTCTGGCACAATCTGTTCGAGCGCGCTTATGTGACCGAAGGCGAGACCGTTCTCGTTCATGGCGGCACCAGCGGCATCGGGACGACCGCGATCGGTCTTTGCAAATTGTTCGACATCAAGGTCATCGTGACGTGCGGCAGCGCCGACAAATGCGCCGCGGCGACGGCGCTCGGCGCCGACCTCGCCATCGATTACTCGGCCGAGGATTATGTCGAAGCGGTCAAGGCTTTCACCGACGGCAAGGGCGTCAATGCAGTGCTCGACATGGTCGGCGGCGACTATCTGCCGCGCAATCTCGCGTGCCTTGCCGAGGACGGCCGCCATGTGACCATCGCGTTCCAGCGCGGCGCCAAGGTCGAATTCGACATCGCTGATGTGATGCGCCGCCGCCTGACGCTCACCGGGTCGACGCTCCGTGCGCGCAGCGCCGACTTCAAGGCGCTGCTCGCTGACGAAATTCACCGCACGCTCTGGCCACGCCTGTCCGCTGGCGGGTGGAAGCCCGCGATGGACCAGAGCTTCGCGCTCGCCGATGCCAGCAGCGCGCACGCGCGGATGCAGGCGGGCGAGCATGTGGGGAAGATCGTGCTCACCGTGGGATGAACTGCGGAACGTTGCGCGACGTTGGCGGTTGAGGGAAGGCTGACAAAGGAGCCTTCCCCGATGAATTTCAAATATTTACGCGTGCATGTCCTTCCAGTGACGGTGGCCGCCTTGGCGCTTGCTGCCTGCTCGCAGTCGGCCGAGCAGAAGGCGCCTGTCGCGTCGGGTGATGGTGTGACAGACGTCGCACCGACAGAGGCGGCTCCGCCTCCGATCAAGCCGGTCGATCTGCCGACGCGCGGCGGAGACGGGTCGCCGATCGACCTGACTTCGCTCAGCGACACCGACCTGACCGGCGCCAAGCTCAAAGGCGAATTGGGGTGCAGCTTTGCCGCCGATGCGGCGGCGCAGCCGATCCTGATCGCCAAGGGCGACGTCGCTTCGACTGAGCCCGCGCGTGGGATCGTCAAAGTCGGCGATGTGATCGAGACAATCTCCGCCAACGGCGGGTTCGACGCGATCGCCAAGGGCACGAAATTCTTCGCCAAGGGTCTGCAACTCCGCGTCGCGCTAACGGGTCCGGCGCAGGGCGGCGGCGAATCGCCGCCGCGTCCGGCGACGCTGACCGCCGACCGCGCCGATGGCGCGCAGCGCGTGTTCGCGGGACTGTGGCAGTGTGGCCCCTGACCGGCTGCATATCGCGGGTAGAGGCGGAACGCTGCTTCGTCGCGATGGCGGCGTGACCGCGTCGCTCTTGCGTGGGGCAGCGCGGGAGTAAGGCTTGCCCCGCCCGCCAAACAGGTCTACATCAAAGTCTGCACGGCCGCCCCGCGAGGGGCGGCCCTTATTATTTCCGCTTGGAGAGTTTTCGTCATGGCCACTGCCGATGCCACCCCGCTGATGCCGCACGCGACCGCCGCCTGGCTGGTCGATAACACCGGCCTCACTTTCGTCCAGATCGCCGAATATTGCGGCATCCACATTCTCGAAGTTCAGGCGATTGCCGACGAAACGGCCGCGACCAAATATACCGGCCGCGATCCCGTCCGCGCGCACGAGCTGTCGATGGAAGAAATCGAAAAGGGTCAGGACGACCCGAACTACAAGCTCAAGATGAGCAAGCAGGCGCAGGACACGATCCGCCGCACCCGCGGCCCGCGCTACACTCCGGTCAGCAAGCGCCAGGACAAGCCCGACGGCATCGCCTGGATCCTGAAGAATCATCCCGAGGTTTCGGATGGCGCGATCGGCAAGCTGATCGGCACCACGCGCAACACGATCGGCGCGATCCGCGACCGCAGCCACTGGAACAGCGCGAACATCGTCGCCAAGGATCCGGTGACGCTCGGCCTCTGCTCGCAGCGCGAACTCGACGCGCTTGTCGCCAAGGCCGCGAAAAAGGCGGGAATCAAGGCACCCGAGGACAGCCGTTTCGAAGGCGACCGCGAGGCATTGCTCGAAGAACTGCGCGCCGAGCGGACTGCCGCGAACGAAGCGCGCGCTGCCGAAGTGGCGGCCGAAGAACAGGCCTGACGGCTTGGTCGCGATCTGCCCTTTGCTCGTCATTGCGAGCGAAGCGAAGCAATCCAGTGCGGTTTACGCGATCATGGATTGCCGCGTCGCTTCGCTTCTCGCAATGACAAAGGGAAGGTCGAGATGAGTCAAGGCGATGAGGACAATATCCCGGCGGCCAGCGGTTCGCCGGACGCCTCATTGACGCAGGACGACAGCTTTACTGCGACCAGCCATGCCGGCCTCACCTATCCGTGGGGCGATGCCGCGCCGGCTCCGGGCGAGACGATCCGCATCGCAAACGGTATCAGCTGGGCGCGCATTCCGATGCCGGGTTCGCTGGGGCATATCAACAGCTGGCTGCTCGACGACGTCGCCAGCGATGGCGGCGAAGGCACGGCGGTGGTCGACACCGGCATCTGCCTCACCATGTGTTCCGACGCGTGGAAGGCGCTCTACGCTGGCGCGCTGAAAGACAAGCGCATCACGCGCGTCATCGGCACGCACCTTCACCCCGACCATATCGGCCTCGCCGGGTGGATCGCGAAGAAACAGGATGTGAAACTGTGGATGACGCGCGGCGAGATGCTCACCGCGCGGGCGATCATCGCCGATTCGTCCGACACCGCCCCCGACGAAGTGCTGACGCAATCGCGCGCCGCAGGATGGGACGAAGCCGCGATCGAAGCGTCGAAAGCGCGCGGCTGGAACATGTTCCAGCGCATGATCTTTCCGTTGCCGCGCTCCTATGTGCGGATCGAGGATGGCGAACGGCTCGACATGGGTGCGCACCAGTGGCGTGTCGTCACCGGGTCGGGGCACAGCCCCGAACATGCGTGCCTGTGGAACGAGAAGGAAGGCGTGCTCGTCTCGGGCGATCAGGTGCTGCCGCGCATCAGTTCGAACGTCTCGGTCAACATCACCGAGCCCGATGCCGACCCGCTGGGCGAATGGCTGGCGTCGATCGACAAATTGCTCGCGACGGTGCCCGCCGATGTCGTCACTTGTCCCGCGCATGGCGAGCCTTTCAAGGGACTGCACGTCCGTCTGGTGGCGCTGCGCGACGAGCATCGGATGCGGCTGTATAATTTGGCCGAAGCGGCGGCAAAGTCACCGCTTCGCGCGGTCGACAGCTTTCCATTGCTCTTCAACCGCCCGATCGGCGAGCATAATCAGGGGCTTGCGACGGGTGAAGCGCTTGCGCATCTCAAACGGCTCGAAGTCGAGGGCCGCGTCAAGCGCGAGGACCGCGACGGGGTGTGGTGGTATCACGGGGTCGCATGATGCGCGGCCGGTTTGTCTAAAATGGGCTCGCCCGGCAGCTTTTAGCGCGGCCGCTGCATGATCCAGCTGAACGCCATCGCGTTGAAGATCGTATAGAGGCCATAGAGCATCATCGCGGTGAACCAGTTGCGCGTCGCAATCGCCATCGCGCCGACGAGAAGCAGAAATTCGAAGACATAGGTGATGTTCGGCCCGACCTTGTCGGCGAGCGGTTTCACCATCTGTTGGATCAGCGGGTCATCGCTTTCCATGAAGGCGCGGTGCATCGCAAAATTGCCGGCCCCGGCGCAGAAAATGGCGATGATTGCGATCCACATAGGTCTGCAAATGGGGCAGGCGGGGTGGAAATGCCAGCAAC
>JAURVS010000240.1 GCA_030655355.1 Sphingopyxis sp. | reverse complement strand
TCCTTGCCTTCGTTTAGCCCGCCCGCCGTGCGGCGCAGCTTGGCATCGTTGAAGGTCAGGCCGGTGATGATCCGCAGGCCCGGGGTCGGTTCGCCATCGAGCGTAATCTCGACGCCGCGGTTCCGCTGCACACCGTAATTGCCATAGATGAGCGTGACCGGATCGACGAAGCTGTTGGGTTTGTCGATCTGGAACAGCGCGACGCCCGCGTTGAACTGGCCGAAGTTCAGCTTGCCGCCGACTTCATATTGCTTCGATTTGACGGGGGGCAGGACCGAGCCGCCGTTGATGACCGGGATATCGTTGCCGAGCGGGTCGTCGATCGTGACCGGCGCGGTCGAGCCTGCCACAAGGCCTTCGATCCGGTTGCCATAGAGTGACAGGCCCTCCACTGGCTTGATCACCAGCCCAAGCACCGGGGTCACCGCCGATTCCTTGTAGCCGCCAGTGCGCGCGCCGCCGAAATAGGAATAGGAGGTCGTCTTGATCTCCTGGAGGCGGAGCCCGCCGGTAATCAGGATGCGGTCGTCCCACAGCCCGAGCGTGTCCGAAACGAAGACGCTCGACACGCGGTTGCGGCTGATCGGGAACACATCGTCGAGATCGCCGCCGACGAACCCGCCGGGCGCGGGCGCGGGGGCGACGATCGGATCATAGAGATTGGTCGCATAGCTGGTCGCCGCAAAGTCATAGGCGTTGCGGTTGACCTGCCAGCTCACCGCCGCGCCGGCGTTGATTTCGTGGCTGATGCCGCCGCCTTCCAGCTTGATGCGGATGCCCGTAGTCGCCGATTCATTATTGTCTTCGCGCGGGACATAAGAGCCGCTGCCGGTGGCGGCACCGGTGACCGGATCGAGCACGGTTATGCTCGCGGTCGTCTGGTCCTCGCGGCCGTCGCGCGCGCCGACTTTAGCGTAGAACATCGCCGCGTCGGAGACGTCATATTCGAGGCTGAAGGTGCCGAAAAAATCCTTGGTGAGGATCTGGCTCCACGGCTGCGAATAGTTGGTGTCGGCGTCGGGCACACGCGGAATGACGCCGCCGATGCCGACCTGACCGCGCCAATATTTCTGGTTCAGCCGCTGGTAGTTGAGGTTCAGCGACGTGCGCAGCGGGCCGTTGTTATAGTCGAGCGTTGCGCCGAGGACGTAGCTCGAATGGAATTCGTCGTCGATCGCGATATCGCCGCGGCGCGCCGATCCATTGATGCGCAGGCCCCATTCATCATTGGCGCCGAAGCGGCGCGCAACGTCGATCGCACCCGAAATATGCGAAGCGGAGGTATAACCCAATGTCGCGCGCGACACGTCGCGCTCGGCCTTTTTGGGGATGAGATTGACGCTGCCGCCGATGCCGCTGCCGCCGGGCGCCGCGCCGTTCAGGAAGGCGCTCGCGCCGTTGATGACCTGCACCGACGAGAAAAGTTCGGGCGCAACGAGCTGGCGCGGGGTGATGCCATAGAGACCGTCGAAGCCGACGTCGTCCGACGACAGATCGAAACCGCGGATGACGAACACTTCGCCCGCGATGCCGAAGCCAAGGGTGGTGCGGATCGTTGGATCATTTTCCAGCACTTCGCCCAGCGAGTCGGGCTGCTGGTTGAGGATCAGGGCTTCGTTATAGCTGCGGATATTGAACGGAATATCCTCGGCCGCCTTGGTGCCGAAGACGCCGACGTTACCGCCGCCCGTTACCTTCGTCTGGTTGTTGCGCTGCGCGGTGACGATGATGTCGTCGCTGACGGCGGCGTCTTGCGCGATTGCGGGCGCGGCGGCGCCGAGCACCGCAGTCGCGGCGGTGAGGCCGAGCGCGGTGCGGAAAGTCGATTTGGTCACTTATATTCCCCTACAGACGCGGCCTACCCCCGCGCGGAATTTGGTCAGGTTCGGCGGGCGCGCATCGCCCAGCCGACGGCGAAAACAGGTATGGCGAGCGCCGCCCACGATGCGGCGTCGCGTACGCCGTCGCCGGTCAGCGCGACGACGAGCCCGACGATGCTGACGATCGCGAGCAGCAGCGGGATGGCGAAGATCGCGCGGAGACCATTGCCCTTCTTCATTCGGCGGGCGCCAATGTGCCGCCGCTTTCGACCTCGCGGACAAGCGCGTCGGTGCCCGAGCGGCGCTTGCCGAGCCAGAGATAGAGGCCCGAGCCAAGGACGATCAGCGTGAAGAGGGTGAGGATCGCCCAGAGGATCTTGAGCGGAAGCCCGCCATAGTCGCCAAAGTGCAGCGGCTGCGACAGCGCGAGCGCCTTCGCATACCAGGGCATCGGGCGCGCGTCGGTGAATTCGCCGGTCTCGGCGTCGATCAGCGCTGCGGTGAGCAGCCGTTCGGTGAGCGGCGTGTCACCCTGAAAGAAGACCGCATAATGATGCTTGCTGCTGAACGCGCCGCCGGGGAAGGCAATGAATTGCGGATTGTTGCCGGGGATCTTCGCGCGCGCGGCGGCCATCGCCTTGTCGATCGAGCCATAGTTCTCGGGGGCCACCGAGCCTTTGCCGGCATAGGCCTTGGTCATCTCGGCAAGCTCGGTCGTCTGCCAATATTGGAAGATCGGCGTCGCGAGTGCGTTGATCACGCCGGTCGCGCCGACGACCGTCATCCATGCGAGCGCAACGATGCCGAGCAGATTGTGATAATCGAGCCATTTGAGACGACGGCTGCGCGAAGTGCGCAAGGTTCCGAAATCGAGCTTTTTCATGAAGGGCGCGTAGAGCACGACGCCCGAGATGATCGCGATGACGAAGAACAGCCCCATCAGCCCGAGGAACAACATGCCCGGCAAGCCGAGGAACATGTCGGTGTGGAGTTCCAGCAGGAAATGCATCACGCCGCTTTCGTCGACCGCGCCGGTCTGTGCGCCGGTCGAGCGGTCGAAGAGTTGGATCGTCATATCCTCGGCGGGCGAATCCGCACGCGGCGCCGTTGTAATCGTCATCGACGGCTGGTCATTGTCGAACGCCATGAATACCGGCACTTCGCCCGGCCGCGCGGCGAGCGCCTTGGCGAGCATGTCGTCGAGCGGCCGGAGGCCCGGCGCGTCGCCCGACGATCCAACGCCGGGCATGCCATAATTTGGCGTGCCTTCGGTCAGCGTGTCGATTTCATCGTGAAAGATCAGCGGTAGCCCGGTGACGCAGAGCATCAACAAAAAGGCCGTGCAGACGATGCTCGTCCATTTGTGGATCACGAACCACGTCAGGATGGTCGATCGTTGCATTAGGTAAAACTACTGCTATTGCGAGGAATAATCAATAATCCCCTATGACTTGCCAGTGCAATTAACAACTGCCTTCACAAGCGCATTCCCATCGTTCGGGCCAGCTATGCCATCGATTGGGCCATCGGGTCGGCGCAGCGCAGTCTCGAAGAGGCGCTGCAAAGCGCTTCGATAGCCGAACCAATCCAAATTAACGGCGGCGCGCGTCGATTCACTTTCCTTTCACTCGGCGCTGCTTATGATGCCCTCGAGGGACCGCTCGCATCGCTGGAACTTTTATGCCCTTGATCCGCGAAATGGAGCGACTGCGAACCGAACATGCGGCGCTGATCACGCTCTCGCGGATCGTGACCGACATGACCAGGCAACCGAGCCCCCCGCGTCCAACCGAACTGGCGTCGGCCCGCGGACTGCTTCGCGATACGCTGGTGCGGCATCTGAAATGCGAGGATTGGGTACTCTATCCCCGACTAAAGGCGAGCGGCAATCCCGACCTTGTCCGGATCACGCGCGAATTCGAACTGGAAATGGGCGATCTGGCGGCGGAATTTGTGTCTTATGACGACAAATGGACCCCCGCGCTGGTCGAGGCCGCGTGGCCCGATTTCTGCCGCGAATCTGGCATCATGTTCGAAATGCTGGCGATGCGCGTCGAGCGTGAAGAGCGCGAGCTTTATCCGCTCGCCGATGTCCTGCTCACGTCAGTCGGCGTGCCCATCAAGGGCGGAGTGACAATTTCCAGCTGAGCGCGACGCGCAGATCCTGGCCGAAACCCGGTACCGGCTGTTTCCAGGCATCGGCCAGCTCAAGCCCGATAGTCGCATATTCGGCATAAGAGAGGCGAACGCCGCCGCCCCAGCTACCGAGGCGATAGTCGGCGCGCGGGGTTGCCGTCCGCTCGAGCAATGTGACATCGGCATAGTCGGCGAACGTATATATCTCGCTCTTGGCGAAACGTCCGCTGCGCAGCGGACGCAGCGCGATTTCGCCAAAGGCTGCATAGCCGCGGTCGCCATTGACCAGCCCGTCGTCGAACGCGCGGCCAAAGGTCGCGCCGCCGACGCTGAAGCGTTGCGCCGCGGGCAAGCGGTCGCGCGACCAGCGCCCCGTCGCGGCGGCGCGTGCGACAAGCGCCTTGCCGATCGCCTGATTCGCCTCGATGCTGGCGTCGGCATAGAGGAAACCGACTTCGCCAACGCCCGGGTCGACGCGCGCGCCGCCGAAATCGAGCCCCTTCGCGCCGCCGATGCGGGCGCCGATCACGGTACGGTCTTCGCTGAGGCGAAAGGCGAGGCTGCCGCTCGCCGCCCAAGTCTTTTCGGCGGCGATCGTCGAGCCGAACAGCGCATTCTTCGAATCGAGATAGTCGAGCCGCGCCGAGGCGACGAGGTTGCGGCGCGTCGCACGGATCAACGGGTGCGTTACGCCAAAGCCGGCGCTCCACGCTTCGCCATCGATCGCTATGCCCGCCGGACGCGTGCGCAGCGCCGCTGCTGAAATCTCGGCGCGCGTGCCCCCGGTGCCGAGCGGGGTCGAATGACTCGCGGCGATATAGAGCAAGGATTTGAGGTTGAGCGCCGCCGCGCCGGTGAGCCGCGTTTCGTCCCCGCTGCGCAGCAGGCTGGTGCCGCGGGCGTTCGCCTCGACGATCCCGTCGTTGACGAACTGGCTTGTACGCGTCGTGAAGCCGAGCCCGACGGTCGGCTTTTTCGCATCGATCGCGAGGTCGAGCGCGACGGCGCCCTGCTCGGTACCGAGCGCAAGCGACGGGGTAACGGTGACCCCGGGGATATCGGCGATATTGCCGAGCGCGCGTTCGAAGCGCGCGCGCGGCAACGGACGCTGGCCGGTCAGGCCGGACGCCATTTTGGCGACGAGCGGCGCGGGACCGCTATCGCGCTCGCCGCTGAGCGTCACCGATCCGACATGCCCCTCGGCCGATGCGACGGTTACGATGCCCCCCGACAAATCCTGTTCGGGAATGACAAGCGTGAACAGCGCGACGCTCGAGCGATTATAGGCACGCGTCATGGCGGCGGCGAGTTTGGCGAGATTTTGGGCCGAGGCCGGCTTGCCGACGAAGCGCTGCGCGGCGCGACCGACATTGGCGGGCACCCCCGCGCCGACGAAGCGGATTTCGCGGATCACGACATCGGGGCGCGCGCCGAGTTCGACTTTGCCGAGTGACAGGGTCTGGACTTCGGGATCGGGGAGCGGGTCGCGGTTGCCCTGACCGGGCGTGAGGGGCGGCCGACCGTCGAGCGATGTCGCGGCTGGCTGGGCGGCATATGCCGCAGCGGGGAGGAGCAGGGCTCCTGCCACCACCGCGGCATAGACATTGCGCAAATCGCGCATCGAAGGCGGTTTCAGTTGCCGCTCTTCGGTTTGAGGCCGCCAAGGACGCCGCCGACGGTTCCGGTAACGCCAGTCACGACGCCGGTGACGGGATCGACTGCGGTGCTGCCGCCGCCCGCCGTACCGCCGGTCAGGCCATTGGTGACCTGTCCGAGCGCGCCGGTCGTCGTCGTGACGACATTGCTGACCAATGTGACGGGTGAGCCGACTGCGCCGCTGCCGGGGTTGCCGCCGGCAAGACCGCCGGTCGCGCCGCCGAGCAAGTTTCCACCGGCGCCGGGCTGAAGCGTCACAAGTTGTCCTGCCGAGCCGACGCCGACAGTCAGCAGGCTGCCGTTCTGCTGGCCGGGCGACAAGATGCTCGCGCCGATCAGCGGTGATGCATTGGGGCTGCCGATCGCGGTCGCCTTGCCGATCGTCGCGGTGATCAGCTGGCCGGGAGCGGCGGCAAGGCCGTCGACCAGATATTGCTGGCCATTACCCGTCTGGACAAGCGCGACACCAGTGCTTTTGACGACGCCGACGACGGTGCCGACGAGGTTGGTGTTGCCGGGGACCTTGCCGTCCACCGCGCTGGCGAGCAGCAGACCCTTGTCGGCGATGACGTTGACAAGGCCGCCGGTCTTGACGAGCACGCCGCCGATCACCGGATTGACGCTTGCGGGATCGCCGGTGTTGGCGAGGAGACCAGTACCCGCGACGCCGCCGGGGCCAACGAGGCCGCCGACTGCGAGTGCGCCTGCGCTGCCAAGGCCAAGGCCGTTGCCCGACGGACCTGCTGGGCCAGCGGCGCCAGTGGCTCCGGTAGCACCGGTTGCGCCAGCTGGACCGGTGGCGCCAGTTGCGCCGACGGAGCCGCCGCTGTCGACACTGCCGACGCGGTAACTGCCCGACGATTCACAGGCGGCAAGCGCGAAGCAAGCTGGAATGACAAGGAGATGGGCTGGGCGGAATTCGCGATAGAAGAAAGGCATCTTAAAGTCCCCTTCATACATGATCTGGTCCCTGAACCCGAGATGCTTAAGTTGGTCGAAAGTTCCGTCCCTTGTTGATATTTAATTAGATTAACTTGGGATATTAACTAATTCCGGAACAACAACCTAAGAATTTGGCCGTTTCGTCCACTTCGTCATTAACTAATATCTATTTGTTCTTCACGGTCAGTCGTCGCGGGCAAGACGGGCGTCGCGCCCTTTTCCACGCCCGTTCGGGTCGCGAATTTCGTCCATTGCGGCGCGCAGATCACCGCCGGATGCGCGCCTTTCGATTGACGATGATGGCGCGATCCCGCTAGGGCCGCGCCATCATTTTTTGGGAATTAAGTTCATGACCGATACGCCCCCCGACCATATGTCGACCAATCCGCGCTCGCCGCATTTCGACATGGAGGTGCTGCAGCGCGGCATCGGAATCCGCTTCAAGGGTAAGGAGCGCACCGACGTCGAGGAATATTCGATCTCCGAAGGCTGGATCCGCGTCGCTGCGGGCAAGTCGAAGGATCGTTTTGGTCAGGCGATGACGATCAAGCTGAACGGCGAAGTCGAAGCCTGGTTCGAGGATACCGCCGCAGCCGCCGAAGACGGCGAAACGTCCGCCGACTGACCTTGCTCCTCCCCTCCTGCTTGCGGGAGGGGCGTTACTTTATACCCGTCATCTTGCGGAGCGGCGCGCGCACCTGCTGACCTGGCCCGGTGATATCGGTTCGTGCCAGCGCCCCGTCGGTGCTCGCGTCTAGGCGGAAGATGGCGCTTATCACCTCCTAGTCGGCGATCGACCAATTGGCGTAGCTGATCCCTCGCGTCTCCATCCAGTCCCACCAAAGCTGCGCTTCGTCAGCGTCCATACCCAACTGCGTGCGCGGCGGGGCGAGGGGCAGGAGCGGCATGGGCAAGGGCAGAAGGAGCCGCTTTGCGGCAGCCAAAAAATCCCCCGATCGGTCCGATCGTCGAGGTATATCGCTGCCCGGCCGCGTGGCCAGGCTATTGGCCAGGAATAGCTATTATATTGGTGTGATCGGCGCAGCGGCGCCGAGGGATTTACTGGCCGAGCGAAGCGGCGACGAATTCGAGGCCATTGCCGGGCTTCCAGTCATTCTGTGCCCAGACAGGGGCCTTGAAGCTGGGGGCCTTGTCCGATGCGTCCGGTGCGCCGTCGGAATAGATGAAGCCCTGCACGGGGTTGGCGCGCAGGCCGAGATCGCCGATCGGCGCGTACCAGACGCGAACCATGCTCCAGTCGCCAGCGCTGCTGACGTCGACGACGCGGACGTTGCGCTCGATCTGGCCCCGGCGGCCATTGATCGGCGACCAATTGGCATGGTCGATCAGGATTTCACGGTCGCTGACGATTTTCTTGACGACAGCAACATGGCCCAGCGGCATGCCGCCGGTGCCCGCAAACGCCATGACGGCGCCTTTGCGCGGCTCTTCGCCGCGGGCGTAGGTTCCGGCAGCCTGCGACCACCAGGTCTTGGCATTGCCGCGAATTTCGACGCCCGATTCGGCGCGAGCGAAGGGAACGCACTGCAGATAGTCGCGGGCCGCGGCGGGGGCAGCGGCAAGCATGCCGGTGAGCATCATCACAGACGCGACCGCGGCTGCCAAATAACGACGATGAAACATGGAAATGCGACCCCCGATGGCTTGTCTTCAAGCGTTGAAGTGTCTTTGCCATGGATTTTGCGGTGCACCATCCGACTCGCGACGAGTCGCTCTATCGATGCGATGGATGGGGGAACCTTTTGTTAAGGCGCTCATTTCGTCGTGCGAGCCGCTCGGCTGGTCCCCGATGACGGCGTTTGTCGGCTTTTTGGTTGCGCGACGAATCGCCGTTCAGGCGGCCACGGTCGTCATATCGTCGGGCGAACGGAACAATGTCAGTACGTCGCTCGCAGGCATTGGGCGTCCGTAATAATAGCCCTGAATGTTGCTGCAGCCCATGCTGCGCAACGTCTCGACTTCCAGCTCGGTTTCGGCGCCTTCCGCCGTGGTCGACATGCCGAGACTATCGGCGAGCGCCACGACTGCGCGGATGATCGCGATCGATTCGATGCTTCCGTTGGCCGCACCGACGACGAAGCTGCGGTCGACCTTGATCGTCGAGAATTGCGTCTTGCGCAGATAGCCGAGCGACGAATAGCCGGTGCCGAAATCGTCGAGCGACAGCCGGATACCGAGCCCGATCAACTGGTCGAGCAATTGCGCTGCGCCGCCGCCGTCGCGCAGGAAGACGCTTTCGGTGACTTCAATCTCCAGCCGCTGCGGCGAGAGCCCGCTCTGTGCGAGCGCCGACACGACGACCGACGCGAAGCTGGGGTCGGTGAGCTGATCGGCGGAGACGTTGATCGCGACCTTCAGGTTCGACGGCCATTTCATCGCTTCATGGCACGCGGTGCGCAGCACCCATTCGCCGATCGGCGAAATCAGCCTCGCATCTTCGGCGAGCGGAATGAAGCGGCCGGGCGACACATTGCCGAGCTTCTGGTTCTTCCAGCGGATCAGCGCTTCGAAGCCGTTCAGCGTGCCATCGACCGCGGTCACGACAGGCTGATAATGAAGTTCGAATTCGCCGCGTTCGAGCGCGCCGCGCAATTCCTGTTCCATCACGCGCCGCTCTTCGGCCTGCGCGTGAAGCGAGGCGACATAGCCCGCGACGACGTTGCCGCCCTTGTCCTTCGATTTGTAGAGTGCAAGGTCAGCGTTGCGCGTCAGCGTTTCGACCGTCGCGCCGTCTTGCGGACCGATCGCGAAACCGATGCTGGCGCCGACAAACAGCTGGTGATTGTCGACGACGTAAGGGCGGCTGATCGATGTGATGAGCCGCTTGGCAAGCTCTTCAGCGGCTTCGGCCGAAGGCACATTGTGCAGGACCACGGCAAATTCGTCGCCGCCGAGGCGGCCGCAGGTCATACCGCGTTCGATCAGGCCTTTCAGCCGCGCCGAAACCTGTGCGAGCAATTTGTCGCCAACCGGGTGGCCAAGCGTATCATTGACCGCCTTGAACCGGTCGAGGTCGATCATCAGCAGCGCACAGCGCGACTTGGTTTCGAGCGCGTGGTTGAGCGCGCGCGCCAGATCCTCGTTCAAGCTCAGGCGATTGGGCAAGCCGGTGAGATTGTCGAAGCGCGCCATCTTGGCGATCTGCTCGGCGGTCGCGCGCTTTTCGGTGACATCCGAACCGACGCCGCGAAAGCCGAGGAACTTGCCCGCTTCGTCGAGGCGCGGCGAAGCGGAAAGCTCCCACCAGCGCGGCGCACCGTCGATCGTTACGGGTACGATCAAGTTCGAAAAGCTTTCGCGCCGCTTCATCCGTTCGGCCATGTCGTGCAGGCTTTTGGGGAAAAGTCCGGTTTCCCAGGCATCGCCCGAGAGCGCCTGCAGCAGCGGCACGCCTTCGATCGCCTCGGCGCTGCCGCCGAGCGCGTAAGCGAGGCGCGGCGAGACATGGACGAGGCGGCGGCTGTTGTCGGTCTGCCACAGCCAGTCGGCCGAGGTTTCCTCGAACTCGCGGAGCAGCAGGCTGACGGTTTCGGTCTTTTCGTGCAGCACCTCTTCGGCGCGGCGAAAGCGGATGTGACTTTGTGCAAAACGGACGCAGAATGTGCAGAGCAAAAGTCCGGCGACAAGCGCGACGCCCGCCAGCTGGGGCGCGCCGGCGCGGACGAGGGCGACTGCGGCCGAGAGCGTGATGGGTGCGATGAACAGCACGCAGGCGAGCGGAACGCTGTGCGCGACGATGGCGAGCGTCACCATCATCAGCACCGCGATCGTCCACATCGACAGCACATGGTCGAGCGACGGATTAAGCCCTTGCAACCAGAAAGGTGAGCCCCACAGCGCCGCCGAATAGAGCGCGTGGCGACAGCATAAACGATATTCGTCAACGCCCGAGAGTTTGGGATCGCCGAGCGGGAGGCCCTGAAATTTGCTGTAGGACCACAGGCCGAAAATCAGTCCGCAGGCGAGCCATCCACCGGCAACCGGCAGCGACACGCCGAGGATCATCGTGAAGGCAGCGACGAGCGCCATGCCCATACCCATCAACAGGCGTAACGACCCGCGGCCACGGAGCGGCGCGAGTTGAACCTGGCGGAGGTTGCCGATGTCTTCGTCGCGCGGTCCGAGCCCCAACAGGGTCCGCACAGGAATCACTTCGGTAGAAATCGGATCGGTCAGTAGGCTTTTCACGCGCCCTGTTTAGCGCGCGTGGGTTACCTGAAAGTAACTATCCGCCCGCCACCAAAAGCTTTTTTTGTCTCTCTGCGGGACGCAAAAGTCGGGCTGTGTTCGGGTTGGCGCTCAGGCCGCCATCGCAAAAGGCTGGATTTCTCCGGCCAGATACTGCGCGCGCGCCTTTGACCGGCTGAGTTTGCCCGAACTGGTCCGCGGCAGTGTGCGCGGCGGAATCAGTTCGATCAGGCAATTCATGCCGGTGATCGCGCGGACGCGATCGCGAATCGTCTCGCGCAGCGCGAGGCGTTCGGCATCGTCGCTGGTGCGGCACTGGACAAGCACGGCGGGGGTTTCTTCGCCGCCCGGCGCGGTGATCGCAAAGGCAGCGATGTCGCCCGATTTAAAGCCGGGGAGCTGCTCGACGGCCCATTCGATATCCTGCGGCCAGTGATTCTTGCCGTTGATGATGATCATGTCTTTGGCGCGGCCAACGATATAGATGTAACCATCGGAAAGATAACCCATATCGCCGGTATCGAGCCAGCCATCGACAAGGCAGGCGGCGGTCGATTCGGGATCGCGAAAATAGCCGGTCATCAGCGACGGGCCGGTACACCAGACCTTGCCGACGGTCTGATCGGGAAGAGCATTTCCGGCTTCGTCGCGGACTTCGATCACCATGTCGCGCGCCGCGCGGCCGCAATTGACGATCGCGCGGTAGCGGGTCGGTCGGCCCGAATCATTCGCCGCGCCCGACAGTTCGGTTTCCTCGACGAGTTCGACGACGATCCCTTCGCCCGGCGGCATGATGCTGACCGCGAGGGTCGCTTCGGCAAGACCATAGCTCGGCAGGAAGGCGCTCGCCTTGAAACCCGCATCGGCGAATGCGTCGACGAAGCTCTGCATCACGTCGGGGCGGATCATGTCGGCGCCATTGCCTGCAACGCGCCAGCGCGACAGGTCGAAGCGGTCGGCGACATGCGTCTGGCTCGACACGCGGCGCGCGCAAATATCGTAGCCGAAGGTCGGCGAATAGCTGAGCGTTGTGCCCTGGTTGCGGCTGATCAGGTCGAGCCACGCGAGCGGGCGGCGAGCAAAATCCTCGGTCTTGAGATAATCGACCGACACCTGGTTCGCGACGGGCGAGAGCAGGCAGCCGACGAGGCCCATGTCATGATACCAGGGCAGCCACGAGATGCAGCGGTCACTTTCGCGCACTTCCATGCCGTGACTGTGCGCCGCGAGATTGTTGAGCAATGCGGCGTGGGTCACGGCAACGCCGTGCGGGAAGCGGGTCGAGCCGCTGCTATATTGAAGATAGCAGGTTTCGTCCGACTGTTGCTGCGGCAGGTCGGCGACGGGCGCGGGACGCGCGGCAAATTCGCTCCAGTCCATCGGCGCGACGCTTTGCTTTTCGGCCGCTTCGACTGCCATCGCGGCGATTTCGGGCGGGAAGAACAGCATCGTGGGGTCGCAGCTCGAAAGCTGGACGACGAGTTGGCCGACATAGGAATCGCGCCCGCCGAAGCTCGTCGGCAGCGGCAGCGGTACCGGCCAGGCACCGGCATAGATAGTGCCGAAGAACAAGGCGGCGAATTCGGCGCCGGTTTCGGCGATCAGCGCGATGCGGTCGCCGGGCTTCACGCCCGCGGCGATCAGCCGATAGGCCGTCGCCAGCGCGTCAGCTTTGAGTTCACTATACGGGTACGGCCGGACAAGCTTTCCGCGCGGATCGTGGAAATTGAGCCCGCGCGTTCCGGCGGCGGCATAGTCGAGCGCTTCACCGACGGTGGCGAAGTCCGAAAAGCGGCGCGGCTGGGCGCAAAGAGTGGGGGTCGGCGCGAGTTCGTCGGCCTGATTTTCGATGATATCGGTCATAGAGGGTGCGACATCCCGCGATAGGGGCCGCGCGGCAACAAGCATGTCATCTTTTTGAGCCATGTTACCGTGCGCGAGCCCTGTGTTGTTAGAACAATCGCCCATTTCCGGGCTTTATGGCCCGATATGGCGGTGTTGATCGTTCTCAATCAGGCCCGACTGTGGCACAAACATGGCATATGGCCAATCGCCGCACCCCATCCGACCGTTCAAAAAGACCTCTCGGCGCAGCGCGGCTCGACGAACTGGCGTTGGCATATGTCGCGCGATTCGCAACCAGTCGCGCCAAGCTGACACGTTATCTGTCTCGAAAAATTCGCGAATCCGAGTGGGCGGATCGTATTGACGCCATGACGGCGTGCGAGGCCATCGCCGACCGCATGGAGCGCTTGCAGTTTCTTGACGATCGCCAATATGCCGTGATGCGCGCGGGCGCGATGACGCGGCGCGGGCTGGGCGTGCGGCGGGTAAAGGCGCAGCTCTATGTCGATGGCATTGCGCCCGAGGATAGCGGCGAAGCGATCGAGACGGCCGAGGGCGCGGCGATTTCCGCAGCGGTTGGATATGCCCGGCGTCGGCGCTTTGGTCCCTTCGCCACGCGCGGCGGCGATGACCCGAAGGAGCGCGACCGGCAGCTGTCCGCTTTTTTGCGCGCTGGGCACAGTTTCGCCCTGGCCCGTCGCATCCTCGAGATCGCGCCGGGTGATGACGCAGCGCTGGCGGCGCTGGACGATGAAGCGGCGCTCGATTAGGGCGTTGGCCTTCGTTTCGGGATAAGGATCTGCCGATGCGCGCCATTTTGATTGCTCTTGCTCTGACATTCGCGCTGCCGATCACGGCTTGCAGCAAGAATGCGAGCGAAGAGGCGAGTGTCGCGACGATCCCGCTGACGATCACCGCGGCGACGGGGCAGACGCACAAATTCAACGTCGAGGTTGCCCGCACCGACGCGGAGCAGGATCGCGGGCTGATGTTCCGCACCAGCCTGCCCGCCGACGGCGGTATGATCTTTCCGTTCGCCAAACCGCGGATCGGCAGCTTCTGGATGAAGAACACGCTGATTCCGCTCGATATGGTCTTCATCCGCGCCGATGGCAGCATCGATCGTATTGCCGAAAATACGATCCCCGAATCGCTCGAGCCGGTGGTCAGCGGCGGCGAGGTCAGCGCAGTCCTCGAACTCGCAGGCGGCACGGCCGCGCGGCTTGGCATCGACGAGACGGCCAAGATCACATGGAAAGACACGAAATAGCGGTGCGCCGCGCGGTTTGCGGCTTGCAGACCGCGCTGCCTTGCCTGTAAACGCCA
>JAURVS010000263.1 GCA_030655355.1 Sphingopyxis sp. | reverse complement strand
CCCAATCTCGCGACGCACGTGTCCGAAGGATCGAGCGTCCCCAAATCGGTCGCCGAATATTTCACCTCGATGCTCGACCAGAGTCTCGACTGGAACCGCGCCGCGGCGATCCGCAAGAAATGGGACGGCCCCTTCTGCCTGAAAGGAATCGTCGCGGTCGAGGATGCGCGGCGCGCGGTCGATATCGGCGCGACCGCGATCATGGTGTCGAACCATGGCGGCCGCCAGCTCGACGGCAGCATCTCGCCGTTCGACGCACTCGCCGAGATCGTCGATGCCGTCGGCGACAAGATCGAGGTGATCTGCGACGGCGGCATCACCCGCGGCACGCATGTGCTCAAAGCGCTGTCGGTCGGCGCCAAAGCCTGTTCGGGCGGCCGCCTCTATCTCTATGCGCTGGCTGCGGCGGGAGAAGATGGGGTGGCCCGCGCGATCGCGCTGCTCCGCGCCGAGATGGAGCGCGGCATGAAATTGATGGGGGCCAAGACCCTGTCGGATCTCGGCCCCCAAAATCTGCGCTGGCGTTAGACTAAACCGTCATTGTGAGGAGCGAAGCGACGAAGCAATCCAGCGTAGTGGAACCGCTCTGGATTGCTTCGCTTCGCTCGCAAGGACGAAGTAAAGCGACGCTAAGCCGCCACCTCATCCTTCTTGCCCAGCCCACCCCAATCGATGTTGCGCGTGATATACATCACCCCGGCGAGGGCAAAGAACATCAGCACCGAACCGATGAGCAGCGAATAGGCTTCGAGATTGAGCAGCACATAGAGCAGCGCATAAAGCCCGATCAGCATCGCTGCGAGGAAACGTGCGCGCTTCCAGCTCTTGAGCACCGCCGCACTATAAAAGGCGAGCAGACCGATGATCGCCGCCGACGCCAGCATATAGGCAAAGGTAAAGCCGATCACCTCGGCAAAGGCGAGCAGCAGCACGAAGAACAGCACCAGCGCGATGCCGGTCAACAGATATTCGGCCGGTGCCACCCGCGCGCCCGCAATGATGTCGAACATCAAAAAGGCGACGAAGGTAAAGCCGATGAACAGGAAGCCATATTTAATGCTGCGGTCGACCTGACTGTACAGATCGACCGGTTCGACCAGGCTGATCGCAACCGCCTTGGCGGTGCCTCCCGAACTATTGTCCGCGGCCCCCGGAGCGGTCGAGGCATCGACCATGACCGGCTCGGCATAGGCGGGGCCACCGCGCGCGCCATAATTGGTCGTGACTGGCGGCGACAGGTCGCCCGTCAGCACCTGCGCCTGACCCAGGGCCAGATTCGGGATCGCATAGGTCGCGGTAAAGCCGCTCCCCGTCACATTGCGCTTCGCGGGCAGGAAGTCGCCGCCAAAGCTCGGGTTCGGCCAGCTCGACTTGACCGTCCAGCGCGTATCGACGCCGCGCGGGATCAGCTTGAAGTCGCCGAGCCCACGCACGCCAATCTTGTAGTCGACCTTGAGCGGCGCCGCTGCGGTCCAGTCGACAAAAGCGAAAGTGCCCGAATTGCCCGTCGACAACAGCCCCTTGCCCGGCTGCAACGCCAGCGGCGTGCCGTTCACCGACACGCTGTTGCCATCGACAAGCCCGCGTGCGTCACTGATGCCCAGCCGCACTTCGGCGCGTTCGAGCATCAACGCCTCACGCGCGACACCAAAGCGCGCAATGTCCGCAGGAAGCGCGAAATTGGCGCTCCCCGCAATCTGGCTTTCATAGACGACCGTCTCGTAGATCGCCTTTTTCCGCTTCTCGGGCTTGATCACGACATCCGCTATATTCGTCTGCGGCGAGAGATAGAGATTGCGGATCGTGTTGACCGTCCGCGTCACATCCTTGCCATTTTCGGTGACCGTCGTCGTTTCGGTCGCACGATAGGGGATGACGATCACCGGACCGGCGATCGTCTGTTGTCCGCCCCAGCCCTGGCCGATCGACGCCTGCGCGGTCTGCGCCTGCTCCTGACGATCCCATAGCAGGCCATAAATCATCAACAGGGGAACCATCAACGCGACCGCGATCAACACCGCGATGACCAGCTTCACGCCGGGACTTCGCTCGCTTCGCGCAGGCGGGATGGGAGGAATAGAAACGCTCTGAGTCATTGGGGGATACTCTTGCTGCTTCAACTGGTCGACGGATTTGCACGGTTCGTCGACACCGTCAAGCGGGTTCAGCCGAATTGCACCGCGAGCGCCGATGCTTGCCAACATCGACGGGGCTGCTATCGCACGAGGCATATCTGGCGGCACAGCCGGGGGATGCAGGATTGCAGCGACGATGACGGCAGACGGGATTCACGCTCACGACGGGCGCCCTTACGATATTTTTATCAGCTACAGCCGCGTCGATGCGGAGCGGGCCTTGCAGGTCCGCGACCTGCTGATCGCGCGCGGCCACCGCGTCTTTTTCGATGCCGAGGGGATCGACGCAGGGGCGGAGTTTCCCGATGTGATCGACCGTGCAGTGAAGGGCGCGAAGGTTGTATTGGGATGCTGGACACCCGCGGCGATTCAGCGCCGGTGGGTTCGCATCGAAAGCCGCATCGGCCTCGATCGCGGGTCGCTGGTCGCGATCGGGCTGGAAAAGATGAATCCCGAAGAGCTCCCGGCCGAATTCTACAACGTCAATGTGCTCGACGTCTCGACCTTCGACGGCAATGCGGACCATCCCGCATGGCAGCGCGTCCTCGGTGCGATCGATCGGCGACTCAAGAAGGGCGGCCCTGCCCTTCCCGATGCCGCCGAGGAGATTCGGCCCACCGAGCCGCGCAAACGCCGCTTTTCGCCGCTGGCACTGGGCGGCGCCGCCGCGCTCGCTATCGCGGCGGTCGCGGGTGGCGGCTGGTATGCCGCGGGCGGCGGAACGACGTTCGACCAGACGGCGGTCGAGTCGAGCCTCGACAAGACGGTCAAGGCAACCGAACCGGTCATGGCCAACGCGTTGGTCAGCGCGCTGAACGACATCGAAACCGATAATAATGGCAAGACCTTCTGGGCGCTGGCCCAGCTCACCGCGGTCGAACGAACGCTGACCGCCGACGAATTCAAACGTTTCGATGCCGCCGCCGCGAAATTCCTCGGCGGCGCATGCCATTGTGTCGTCGTCGATGACGCGCCCTTCACGATCGTATCGGTGTGGACATTGACCGCTTATGGGGCGGTCGACCGCGCGCCGCCGACTCCCGTGATCGAGGCGCTGCTCGCCGCGCAAAACCGCGAAGGCTGGTGGTCGAGCGCGATGGATGCGGCCGATCGCCCCGACAATGCCGCGACCTATGTCACTGCGCTCACCGTCATCGCGCTCCGCGATATTGACGGCACGCTGGCGGGCAATCCCGCCTTGCAGGCAAAAGTCGCCGCAGCACGCAGCCGCGCCGTCGAGTGGCTCAAGCGGCGACGTCCGAAGGCAGGCGCCAATTGGGCCGACTATCCCGACAACAGCTTGCGTACCGATGCGCCGTCGATCTCGGCGATGGCGACGATCGCGCTGCTGCCCGAAGTGAACGAGGCTGAAGCGAAGGAGATTGCCGCGGGCTATGTCGCCGGGATCGACCAGCTCTCCCCCGTCGACCAGAGCGTCTCGAACGACATCATCGTGACGCGTGCGGGCGGCAAGACCTATGTCGACGCCTATCGGCACGTGCCGCTCGGCTGGGAAGTTCACGCGCTCGCGAAAAGCTATGCGTTCCTCAGCGGCGAAGCTGCGGCAAAGGCCGCACGCCTGCTCGACGAGGCAAAGGCGATCCGCCTGTCGGATCCCAAGCTCGCCCGGCAAGACTGGATGCTCGCCGAACAGTTTCTGGGCTTGCGCGGCGCCCGCGATGCGCTCGCTCCGCCCGCCAAGCCCAAGCGCTGACCGCAACCCGACCGCCGCGCCGCACGAAAAAGGGGGCGGCCTCCCCCGAAGCCGCCCCCTTAGCGCGTGGTCGCTGACCCGCTAGGCTGTCAGAAGGACGCGCCCAGCGTAAAGACCACGGTTGGATCGTAAAGCGT